>CAYWOV010000031.1:0-11354 GCA_964459965.1 uncultured Planctomycetaceae bacterium
TCCTAACCTTCGCAACCTGTATATGTTCAGCATCGCGGGCCTTGAACTCAGTGGATACGAGGGCATTTACTCGTTACGCCAAACACTGGAAACGCTCGACATCGGTCAGTCTGCCTTGACCGATGACCGCTTCGTTAATGCAATCGCGAAGTGCACAAAACTGGAAACCCTCCTGGTCCACGACAATCCGGGTTTGAGCGATGCTGGTATGTCGCAGGTCATCAAACTGAGAAATCTGAAGAAATTGTATTTTTACAAGAATCCGGGAATCACCGACGGGTCGCTGCAGTGGTTCGCGAAACTGAGGAAGCTCGAAAGTCTGACGATGAATGTGACGAGCGTCTCGGAAAGGGGAGCCCGGGCGCTGAAGAAGAAGATGAAAAACTGTGAAATCGTCTACAACGACAAGAAGATCGAGTAAATCGGGCACGCGAAGTCGTGCATCGATCTTCACGTTGGGTGCGGCGGGCGAGCGCTTCGCCCGGCCCACGCCCCTTCCATGCCCCGGACGAGGCGCCGCTTGTCGCTTCAGGGAAGCTCAGTCGAACCCATCAGGTAGCGGTCGCATTCGCGTGCCGCACCTCGGCCTTCGTTGATCGCCCACACAATCAAACTTTGCCCGCGACGGCAGTCTCCGGCCGCGAAGATCTTTTCGACGTTCGTTCGAAACTTGCCGAAATCGGCTTTGTAGTTGGCTCGCGGATCGATCTCGACGCCAAGCTGTTCCGAAACGGCCGTCTCCGGCCCCAAAAAGCCCATCGCCAGGAGGACCAGGTCGCACTCGAAGATTTCTTCGGAGCCTTCGATCAGACTGAAGGGCGGCCCCCCCTTGACCGGCTTTGACCAGTCGACTCGGACCGATTTGAGGGCCTGCACGTGCCCGTTTTCGTCTCCCTGGAACTCCACGGTGGAGATTTGAAACTCGCGCGGATCGCGGCCGAACTTGGCGGCTGCCTCGGCGTGCCCGTAATCGACGCGAAAGACGCGCGGCCATTGCGGCCACGGATTAGTGACTGGTCGTTCTTCGGGCGGCATGGGCACGATCTCAAAATTGACCAGGCTCTTGCACCCGTGCCGCAGTGACGTGCCGATGCAGTCCGTCCCCGTATCGCCTCCTCCAATCACGATCACCCGCTTGTCCTTGGCGCTCGTGTATGCCCCGTCCTTTAACCCGGAATCGAGCAGGCTCTTGGTATTGGCGTACAGGAACTCCATCGCGAAGTGAATGCCCTTGAGCTGCCGCCCCGGAATGGGCAGATCGCGGGGGCGCGTCGCGCCGGTGCAAAGCACAATCGCATCGAATTCTTCGAACAGCTGGGCGCCGGCGACCGCTTTGCCTATTTCGGTGCTCGTGACGAAAGACACGCCTTCATCGATCATCACCTGTACTCGCCGCTCGATGATCCACTTTTCGAGCTTCATATTCGGAATGCCGTACATCAGGAGACCGCCGATGCGGTCGGCCCGCTCGAACACGGTGACCGTGTGCCCCGCACCGTTCAATTGGGCGGCCGCGGCAAGGCCGGCCGGCCCGGACCCGACGACTGCGACCTTCTTGCCGGTGCGGGTTGTGGGCGGATTCGGCACGACCCATCCCTCGTCGAAGCCGCGGTCGATGATCGCGCACTCGATGCTCTTGATCGTCACGGCAGGCTCGTTGATTCCCAGGACGCACGAACCCTCGCAAGGGGCCGGACAAACGCGGCCGGTGAACTCCGGAAAATTGTTGGTCTTGTGCAGGCGGTCGAGCGCGTCCTTCCAGCGACCGCGGTAGACGAGGTCGTTCCACTCCGGGATCAAATTGTTGATCGGGCATCCGGAGGCCATGTTGGCCATTAGTTCGCCCGTGTGACAAAAGGGGACGCCGCAGTCCATGCAGCGCGCTCCCTGGTTGCGCAATTCGCTTTCGCTCAAGTGCTCGTGGAACTCATTCCAATCCAGCACGCGCAGGACCGGATCGCGATCCGGCGGCACTTGTCGCGTGAATTCGGTAAATCCGGTCGGCTTGCCCATCGGCGCGGTTCTTTCTTCGTCGTTCTTGAAGGCTGCAAGGCCGGGCCCCGCAGTGGGTGTTCCCAAGTTCGGCAAGGGAACGGGAAGTAAGCGGGTCGGCGAGCTCTCAGGCCCGGCCGCCCCGCGATGCAATAACTGCGGCCGCCGGCTCCGCGTCGGGCTGCGATGCGTCGCCCGGCGAGTCCTCCGCGCTGCGCTTGTCGTTGGCAAGCGCTTCCAGGGCCCGTTTGAAGTCGATCGGAACGACCTTCGCGAATTTTGGTAGAGACATTTCCCAGTCGTCGAGAATTCGAGCAGCCACATCGGACTCGGTGTAAGTCCGATGTTTGTCGATCAAGTCCCGCAACTCTTCGACGTCTTCAGCGGCGACCACCGGTTCCAAAACAACCATCTCGAGATTGCAGTTGGGCAAAAGCGCTTGCTCCGGATCGAAGACGTAGGCGATGCCCCCCGACATTCCCGCGGCAAAATTGCGACCCGTGGGTCCCAAAATCACGACGCGCCCGCCCGTCATGTATTCGCACCCGTGGTCGCCAACTCCTTCGATCACGGCGCTGGCCCCTGAGTTGCGAACGCAAAATCGTTCCGCCGCCTGTCCTCTGAAATAGGCTTCTCCGAGAACGGCCCCGTAGAGCGCGACATTTCCGATCAAGATGTTTTCTTCTGGCCGAAACGTGGCCGTCTTGGGCGGATAGACGATAATCCGCCCGCCCGAAAGACCCTTGCCGACATAATCGTTGGCATCGCCCTCGAGTTCGATCGTCACCCCATGTGCGAGCCAGGCGCCCAGGCTTTGGCCGGCAGAGCCGGAGGCGTTGATGTGGATTGTCTCGTCCGGCAATCCTTTCGGTCCCCACTTCTTGGAAATACAGTGGCTCAGCATCGTGCCGAAGGCTCGGTCGATGTTTTCGATGGGGATGTTCCGCTGAACGGGAATTTGCTCGTTGACGGCGGCCCAGCACTCCTCGATCAGCTTGTTGTCGAGCACTTCTTCCAGTCCGTGGTTCTGCGACCGTGTGCAATAAACCTCGACGTTTGGACGCCGCTTGCGGGCGGGCGTTAGGATCGACGAAAGGTCCAGGCCGCGGGCTTTCCAGTGGCGGATCCCGTCCTGCATTTCAAGCAAATCGCAGCGACCGACCATCTCGTTAATGGTGCGAAGGCCGAGTTCGGCCATGATCTGTCGGCACTCTTCGGCGACCAGGAAGAAGTAATTGATCAGATGCTCGGGCTGGCCCGTGAATTTCTTGCGCAGCTCCGGATCCTGTGTGGCCACGCCCACGGGGCACGTGTTGAGGTGGCACTTGCGCATCATGATGCAGCCCAACGCGATCAGCGGAGCGGTCGAGAATCCGAATTCTTCGGCCCCCAGCATGCAGGCGATCACCACATCGCGGCCTGTTTTCAATTGTCCGTCGGTCTGCAGGCGGACGCGGCTGCGAAGATCGTTGAGCACGAGAGTCTGGTGCGTCTCGGCAATTCCCAGCTCCCAGGGAATTCCGGCGTGTTTGATGCTCGTCAAAGGGGACGCACCAGTCCCGCCGCTGTCCCCGGAGATGAGAATGTTGTCGGCATGCCCCTTGGCGACGCCGGCCGCGATCGTGCCGACGCCGACCTCCGAGACCAGCTTGACGCTGATTCGTGCCGAGGGATTGGCGTTCTTCAGGTCAAAGATGAGCTGGGCGAGATCCTCGATGGAGTAGATATCGTGGTGCGGCGGAGGGCTGATCAGGCCGACGCCGGGAGTCGAATGCCGGACGGCCGCGATGACTTTGTCGACCTTGCCGCCGGGAAGCTCACCGCCCTCGCCCGGCTTGGCTCCCTGGGCGATTTTTATTTGCAGTTCGTCGGCATTGGTCAGGTACCAACTCGTGACGCCAAAGCGACCCGAGGCGACCTGTTTAATGGCCGAACGCTTGGAATCTCCGTTGGCGAGCGGCTCGAAGCGGGCGTAGTCTTCCCCGCCTTCGCCTGTGTTGCTCTTGCCGCCCAAGCGGTTCATGGCGACGGCCAGCGTTTCATGCGCTTCGGCCGAGATCGAGCCGAAGCTCATGGCCCCGGTGCAGAATCGTTTGACGATCTCGGTGGCCGGTTCCACTTCGTCGAGAGGAATCGGCGCTCCTGGCTTGAAACGAAGCAGGCCGCGGAGATGGCACTCGCGGGCTGTCGTTTCATTGATCAGTTTCGAGAAGCGGTCATAGGCGGATTGGTCGCCGGCGCGGGCCGCCTGCTGGATTTCCGCGATCGTCTGCGGATTCCAGGCATGTTTTTCGCCGTTTTTCCGCCAGTGATAGAGTCCGGGATTGGGCAGCGCATCGAGCCGCGATTGGTCGCGGGTGGGAAAGCCGATTTCGTGGCGGCGAATCGCCTCTTCGGCGACGATATCAAATCCGATGCCCCGTATGCGGCTCGAAGTTCCCACGAAGCAGCGCTCGATGACATCCTTGTCGATGCCGACGGCCTCGAAGATTTGTGCGCCTTTGTAGCTTTGCAACGTCGAAATGCCCATCTTGCCCATCACTTTGAGCATGCCCTTGGCAATTCCCTTGCGATAGGCGCTGACAATCTCCTCATCGGTCCATTCTTCTCCGAGCACACCGTCGCGCCGCGCCTGATACATGGCTTCGAAAGCCATGTAAGGATTGATGGCGTCGGCCCCGTATCCGACCAGCAGACAATGGTGGTTGACCTCTCGCGCCTCGCCCGTCTCGACCACGATGCCGATCCGCGTTCGCTGCTCATTGCGGACGAGATGATGATGGACGGCCCCACAGGCCAGAAGCGTGCTGACGGGGACGTGATCCTTATCACAGGCGCGATCCGAGAGAACGATCAGGCTCGCGCCTGCCTCGATCGCCTGGGAGGCTTTGTCGCAAATGCGGTCGAGCGCCGGTTTCAGGCCGGCGACTCCCTCGGACCGGGGATACGTGATATCGATCGTTTTCGACGTCCAGCCGCGAAAATCGAGATAGCGAATCGATGCCATCTCGCTGTTGGTGAGGATCGGGTGCTCGACGGCGAGTCGGTGGCACTGTTCCTCGGTGGTTTCGAGCAGGTTACCTTCGGGGCCGATGTAACACTCCAACGACATGATGATGTCCTCGCGGATCGAATCGATCGCGGGGTTCGTCACCTGCGCAAAGAGCTGCTTGAAATAGTCGTAGAGCATCCGCGGCTGGTCGCTGAGACACTCGAGCGCCGCGTCGTTGCCCATCGAGCCGATCGGATCTTTCTTCTCGTGCAACAGCGGGATGAGCATGAAATGCATCGTTTCGATCGTGTAGCCGAAGGCCTGCATCCGCGTTAGAAGCTCGTGCGGCGCGTAATGCGGCGGATCAGGCGCTTCGGGCAGATCCTTCAGCAGGATCCTTTGCTTGCGGAGCCACTCGCGATACGGTCGTCGACCCGCAACGTCGTGCTTCAGTTCGCCGTCGTCGATAATCCGGCCTTTAGTGAAGTCGACCAGAAACATCCGCCCGGGTTGCAGCCGGCCTTTGATCAACACGTCGTTCGGCTCGATCGCCAGAACGCCGACCTCGCTGGCCATCACGACCTTATCGTCCTTCGTGATGTAATACCGGCTGGGGCGCAAACCATTGCGGTCCAGAACGGCGCCGATGTAATGCCCGTCGGTAAACGAGATCGAGGCCGGGCCGTCCCACGGCTCCTGCAAAGCCGAGTGGTATTCGTAGAAGGCCCGTTTGTCTTCGGGCATCGTCGGGTTCTCTTGCCAGGCCTCCGGAATCATCATCATCACGGCTTCCGGCAGGCTGCGTCCCGTGTGTAGCAAGAGTTCCAGCGCATTGTCGAAGTTACCCGAGTCGGAACAGTGGGGCTCGATGATGGGGAAGAGTTTTTTCAGATCGTCGCCGAAAAGCGGGCTCTTCATCACGCCTTGTCGGGCGAACATCCAGTTCTTGTTGCCGCGGAGCGTGTTGATCTCGCCGTTATGGGCCATGTAACGGTTCGGATGAGCGCGGTCCCAGCTCGGAAATGTGTTCGTCGAAAACCGGGAATGGACCATCGCCAGGTGACTGCGGTACTCCGGATCCTGCAGGTCCGGGTAGTACGGCATAAGTTGAGGCGCGGTGAGCATCCCTTTGTAAACGATTACCCTCGATGACAGTGAACACATGTAGAACATGAGCGCCTGCGGCAATTTGCTCATCCGCAGAATTCGGCTCGCCCGTTTGCGGATCACGTAAAGCTGGCGGTCAAATCCTTCGTGATCCAAACCATCGGCTGCGGCGATATAGACCTGCTCCATCGCCGGCTGAGCGGCCAGGGCTGAAGGTCCAATATCGGCGGCCCGAGCGCGGGTCGGCAGTTGCCGCCAGCCCAACAGCCGTTGTCTTTGTTCGCCGACGATGCGAGCAAACGTCTCCTTGCACTCCGCACGCTGCAGCGGATCCGTGGGTAGAAAGATGTTGCCCACGCCGTAATAACCCGGCTCCGGCAGCTTGACGCCCAGATCGGTCTCGGCGGCGATCCGCAGGAACTCGTGGGGCAGACCCGTCAGAACTCCGGCGCCATCTCCCGTGTTGGCTTCGCAACCGGTTGCGCCTCGGTGCACCAAATGGCGCAGGATGCGATCCGCATCATCAATAATTTGACGCGACCGCACGCCTTTGACGTTGGCAACAAAGCCGACTCCGCAACTGTCATGCTCGAATGCCGGGTCATACAGCCCTTGCTTTTCGGGCGGGCCAGTCTGGCAGATCGATTGTGGAGGAGGAGTCTTGTGTGAATTCGCTGAGCGCTCAGCTGGGGACATTAGACTTTCTCATTTCCGCTAGTAGTAACCGACTCCACGCGGTCGCGGAGAAGCTCGACGAGCTTCCGTGCCGGGTTGGTCAATGTGCGATTTCGCCGGTGCACGATCCCCAATGGTCGCTCCCACCGGACACCTTCGAGGTGCACGGCATGCAACAAACCGGCCTCGACTTCGCGCCGAACTGTCGGAGCCGGCAATAGGGCCAGGCCCGATCCGATCTCGACGGCCCGTTTGATGTTCTCCACGTTGTCGAAGACGTGGACCAGGTCCACCGAGATCCGTTCCTGCTTAAGCCAACGATCGATTTGTTTGCGGATGACCAGCTCCGACGTAAAACCGACGAACGTTTCGCCGTCCAATTCTTGCACGGGGATCGAATGCGGAATCATGCGCTCGTCGGCGTACCGATGGCCCGGCGGAACGACGAGCACCATTTCCTGGTTCTGCCAGGGAATCGAGGCAATCTCCCCGCCGACGCGCGGAAACGAGACGATCCCCAAGTCGGCCTCGTCATTGAGGACTCGCGAATACACGTCATCCGGGTGGAGGTAGTCCAACTGGAGCACGACGTCCGGAAAGAGCGACTTGTACTGCTTCGCGTAGGCATCCATCTGCAAAAGTCCGACGGAATAAATGGCGGCCAGCCGTACGCGGCCGATCACCTTGTTCCGCATTTGCTGGACACGGTCTTCGACATGGCGGAACGATTCCAGGATCTTCCGGCAACCGTCGTAATAAATCTGGCCGGCCGGGGTCAGCTCGAACGGTCGCTTCGAGCGGTCGATCAGCCGGCAGCCTAACCGTCGTTCGAGCATGTGCACCGCCTGACTGGCCGATGGCTGCGAAACCTCATGTGCCTCAGCGGCTTTCGAGAAGCTGCCATGGGTAACCACATCGCAGAAAATCTCCACGTTGCGTAAATGCATGCCCGTTCCCGGATATAAGAAAAAATGATAGAAGCGTGGATTGATATCAAAAATCGAGAAGTTGCAGTCTATCCGTACGGAAAGCCGGCCGTCAATGACTTTTGGCCGCAAAAGCCAGGCACCAATCGAAGATTGCCGGCGAGCCTCATCAGGTTCGCGCTTCATCCATCGAAAGACGATCTTTCGCGGGAAGGTAGCCAAGGGCCGGCACGGGTCAAGCGTGCACAGCGGTGCCCAATTGACGGAGGTAGCGCGGAATGTGGGCAGGACGATCCGGACTTCGCGACGATTTGCCGCGTGACCTATTTTCGGCTCGGCAGCGACTCCACTGGGATTGTGGCGAGCGACACCGCAACCCGCTTCGGTCCCCACCGAAAAGCCGGGCGCCGCACAATCGCAGCGGCTTACGGGCTTTTTGCGCGATGAGAAGCGTTCGAGTATCGTCGAACTGAAAGAAAGGGCGTAGGCTGGCACACCGGAAACGACAATCGCAAAAACATTCGCCGCCGCCGGTCCGTCGACCGACTCAGCAATCGGTTAGCGAATCGGCTGGGGAGGCATCAGGCGGCGTCGGCGGTGTCCTCATCGTCGTAGAGCAGAAAGAAGATGTTGTTGACGGCATCCTCGAGATACGCCTTGATGTTTTCGCTCGAAACCGTCTCCATCAGCTTTTCCAATTGGTCGACGACGCGGTCCACTTCGTCGCTCGTGATCTCCTCGAATTCTTCGCCCTCAATGAGATGGCCGTCGACATTCTCGTCCGCCATGTGTGCTTTCCTCGGTTTTCTCTTAACCAAACCGGCACGAAGCGACCAACCGCTTTCTTTTCCGCATCTTCGCCGGTCGTGCGACTGACGAACGGCGCGCAACGAAAGGAGCCGGCTCATCGGGACCGCTGCCAATCGTGATTATCGGTCTAAGACCGGCGCCGGCATGAATTTCGAGCTGGCGAAACGCACCTTCGACTGCGTGTCGGCGGTTTTTTGCGCGTCGAATGGAGGCAAATTAGGTTTCGACCGGTTAGGATAAGGCTCAATTCGGCAGGTTGCCAATATCTTGCGCCCAAGTTCACTTATTTCTTCGCGGGCAAGACGCGGGCGGCCGCTGCATGGGCCGTTTCAGCCAGAACATCTCTTCCAAGAGAGCGGCGGCAACGCGGCTTTGCGAGGCATGCCGTTTCGTTCCTTTTCGATGATGAATTCACATTTTTAGCCCGGTTTCGGGGCTCCTGGAGCGCAGGGGAATGTTCACCAAGTTCAGACGCGTGATGTGTCTATTGTCGATCGGGCTCTGCGGAGTCATTGGATGCGCCGGAGAAAATGCCAGCAACACAGCGCCGCCGTCGGTCGCACAGACCCTCAAGCCGGACGTTCCTCAAACCCCCGAAGCCGCAGTCAAAGCGGTTCTCGACGGCCTGAAGGCATCGAAGCCAATCGCCCTGTGGAATGCCATGACGACCATTCAGCAGGCAGACTTCAATCGGATGATCCGAGAATTTGCGGCGAAAGTTGATCCGGAAGTCTGGACGCAGACCGTCGAGAATCTCAAAAAGTTCGCCCAAGTGGCCGAAACGAAGAAAGACTTGATCCTGAAAAGTCCGCTTCTGGCGAATGCCAAGCAATTCAAGCCCGAGGACCTGAAAGCCGGATGGGATCCGGGTCTCAAGCTGTTGAAAACCGTCCTTCAGAGTGAACTCGTCGACCTGGAGAAAATGAAGAATTTCGATGGTCGGGAGTTTTTTGCAGGAACGGGAGCCACGCTGCTCGCACAAACGCGGACGCTCTCGCACAGTTTCAAAAACGATCCGTTGAAGCAGATTGATGAGTTGAGTGCGACCGTTACCAAGCAGTCCGATCGCACCGCAACAGCCATCGTGACCCTGGGCGGTCCGAAAAAGGACTCGGAGGAAATCCCACTTGTTGTCGAGGATGGAAAATGGACCTCCGATCGATTCACTCTTGTGCAATACCTGATCAACAGTCGGCTCGATCCGCTCGCCGGCCGTTTCCTTCCTTATTGCCTGATCGAGTGGAAAGACGATTATCTTGCCGACATGAGGCGCGTCAGCAAAATCCTCGATCAACTTCAGGCCGCCAAGACGCCGGAAGCGTTCCAAACCGCGGTTTCCTTGCAGGTCTTGCCTTTTGTGCTTCAAAAGACGGTCCAGCTCAGCCAGAAACCAAAGAAACTGTCGCTGCTGGAGATCCGGTCTCAAAGCCGGCCGAAAGAGACGGCGATGGTGCTTGTCAAAGGTGATCACTTTGCCGACGAGCCGGGAATGCTGGAGCTGATTACGCTCTTCCGGGAACAGGCCGCTGGCGGGAAGGGAATGTCGGCGGGTCCCTTCAAAGTCGAAGAGACGACCGTGTTTTTAGTCAGCCCTGTTTCGGACACCGACGCACTTGCAAAGAAGATTCATCTTGGGAAGGTCACCAAGGTAAACGTCAGGAAAAACACAGTCTGGATTGAGTTGCCGGCTTCAACCACAACGGAAAAGACAACCGCGGATGCCGATGGCGCGAATTCGAAGCCCGCAGCCCCTTGACGTTGTGCCATAAAGCGCATGAGTTCCCACCGCTCCGGGTTCATCGATGCATGTCCAATTGATTCAGTGTTTGGCCTTTGCCTCGCCTGCTATGATCGAAACATAAGTCGACCTGAGCCGGGGATGGGGATCAAATTGGGACGGTCGGGCGCATCAGTTGATCAAAGTGAGTGCGCTCACGGAGGGGCCAAGTGAGTACGGCTGTTAAGTGCCGCTGGATGCGCTGGTCCGAAATTCCCTGGCTTTCGCGGTCGGACGCCGGAGGCGGCGCGCTGCAATTAGCGGAACGGCTGTTGGAGGCTTCGCTCGATGCCGTTCAACCGATCCCCTTTCTGAACAGGCGTCTGCCCGAGATTACAACCGAATTCTCGGCGCAATGGTGCTCCGTCTACAAGAGGATGCCTCAATGGACCCGAATTTCAGAAAGCGGGCGTCGCGGTTTTGAAGAAATTCCGCAGCAATTTCTCGACGAGGCGCTGGACCGCGACGCCGGCGGCTTTTACGGTGCGAGTCTGGCCGACGATTGGCGGTTCCTGGCGGCGCCTATGGGAGCCGGCCGGAGTGCCACCGGCGATTTGCTGGTGATGACGGGCCGAAATCTCTCAGAGAGCGTTCTCTCGGCGGCCGTGGCCGTGGGCCGGGTGCTCGGCGTGTGCCTTGGTATTGTCGAACGACACGCCAAGAACATCGAGCGGCTGAATCGGCTTACCAGCACGCTGGAGGTGGCAACCGCTTTTTCACGAACGCGGGAATCGCAGCCGCTGCTGGAGCTGGTCGCCAATGCGGCGACTCGAATCTTGGGTTGCGAACGGGCCAGCATCTTTCTTTGGGACCGCTATCACCATGAGCTGATCGCCTGTCCGGCATTGGGCATGAATGGGGCCAGTTTACGGTTGCCCGACACGGCGGGCGTCGTCGGTGAAGTTGTGCAAACCGGCAAATCGATCCGTGTCGACGACGCCTATCGCGATCCACGCTTCGATAAGAGCGTCGACCTGGCGAACGGTTTCACCACGCGAAACCTACTCTGCCAGCCGCTGCGCGACGCCGAAGGAAATTTGATTGGCGCGTTCGAGGTTCTCAACCGCACGGCCGG
>CAYWOV010000032.1:0-11307 GCA_964459965.1 uncultured Planctomycetaceae bacterium
GCTTAGGCCAACAATGATCACCGCGATGGCACTCGTGCTCGTCTTCGCCGTCGTGACTAGGTTCCGGCTGCAAGCCTACGGTGACGTCATCACAATTTGGCGCGACGCGGTCGCCAGCCAGCCGGACAACGTGCGGGCAACTATTAATCTGGGTTGCGTGCTTCAAGACGCGGGCCGGTACAACGAGGCGATCGAGCAATTCGAGCGGGCCCTCACGATTGATCCGACGCGTCCGGACGTCGGGCTGGCCCACCGCAGCCTCGGTCTTACCTGGGCCCGGCTTGGACAACCGGACAAAGCGATCTACCACTTAGAGCTTGCCATGCGGCTGCGGCCCGACGTCGCCAACGATCACGGCGCGCTTGGCTCTTTGTTGTTGGATGTGCGCCGGTTTCCGGAAGCGGCTCAGCAACTCGAGCTGGCAGTCCGGCAGCAACCGGCCGACGTCCTGGCACTCGCCAACCTCGCCTCCGCTTACGCGAATCTGGGACGCGGATCGGACGCTGTCGCGACGGCGGAAAAAGCGCGGGCACTCGCCCGCCAGCAGGGTGCTGCAAGCTGGGTAGCTCAGCTCGATTCCTGGTTGGCGACTTACCGCGGTCCTCTCACGCGGCGGTAGGTTTATACCGTACAGGCACGGCCGACTTTTGCTCGGACGGGCATCCGGCCCTCGGGGAAGCCTCCGTCTATTCTCTGGCGATCACGGGTCTTGCGCCCGGCTCGCCGACGATCCGCCGATGAGACACGCCTTTCTGCGTCTCGCATCGTTTCCAAACCCGCGAAAGGGGCGGGCATCATTTTGAAGCGACCACGCCACAGTTCAGACTCGAAATGACCTTCTCGAACACCGGCTTTGCATCCTGAAACAGCGCCGGCGAACACTTGCACGTCACGGTAAATTGACGCAGTTGGTTGGCGGCGGTCGCGCGGCAGCCTCTGACGTCTGTGCCGAAAATTCCCTCCCTTGCTGTGAATTCGGAAAATCGGCTCTCGCCAAACCCTTTCGTCTTGATGCCTCGTGATTGCGGCTCCTCGCTGTACGACTTGAAGTTTTCGGATGACTGTTGGCGCTGGTGTTCGTGAATTAGTTCAGCGGGCGACGCGTCACGTCGGGCCGTATCGGCCTTTTGTCGCATGGCAACGACGACCTCCCGGATGCCGTCGAAGGTCAAATTCTCGCAGATTTCGATCGAGAGCCGGCCATCCGTGAAGCGAGCCTGGATCGGGCCGATGTTCTGTCCTCCGCGGATCTGCTGTTTCCAATCCTCCGGGACTTCGCAACTCAGCATCATCGCGTAGATCTTCGGATTGAACAGGACATATTTTTGGGGCGCCTCGTAGGGAGTCACCTGGCTCGGCCCACGCAGCAGGAATATTCCGCCGCCAATGAGCCCGACCAATGCCATCAATCCGGCGATGGCCATCTTGCTCCTGACACCGGACCCGCTCGATTTCTTCGCGCTCCGCTCGACTTTACCGGCCGTGTCCGGCTTCGCTTTGACGATTTGCTTCGGCTTGGCCACCGATTGTTCGGATTGACTCGCCAGGGCGACGGCCGGTCCCGTGACACCGTTGTGCAGGTCATTCCGCGGGATAGCGCGGGGACTGGAGACGGTCGGCGACCTCGACTTCGCGCCTCGTTTCTCTGAACTGACCGGAGCTGCGCATTGGAGATTCACTCGGGGGCATGCAGCTGGCGCCGCCTGCGGGCTCGACGGATCCTCTTGGGAGGGGAGCCGAGGAGAAGAGTGCCGCACGACCTCAGTGGGGACGGTTTGAGCAGTGTCCCCCTCGATAATGCCAGTTTCGTCCAACGCGTTCGGACTGACAAAGGGCTCCGCTTCCGCGGCGGCGATTACAACACCATCTGCCGACTGGCTTAGATCGATATGGAAGGTCAATTGATCGATCGAAACCTTGTCGTCGTGCAGCAGGATCGCTTCATGCGTGCCGATTCGATCTCCGTTGACGATCGTCCCGTTTTTGCTTCCGAGGTCGCGGATGCGGAGGGTGTAGTCGTCGAGCAGCAGGACGCAATGATGAGGGCTGACCGATTTGCTGTCCAACCGCAGTTGGCAGTCTTTTTCACGACCGATGAGCAGCTTGCCCCGCGGCACTCGGATCGTTTCGCCCGCGAAGGGCCCTTGGACAACCCTCAATTTCGCATCCATGTCGGTCCATCACTATCTAATGAGGGTCAAAAACGGATGATTCCTCCGCGCTGCTGGGTGGTCTGCTGCAAGTATCCTGTTCTGCTTCGGAAGGCACCGTAAGGGCGGAATATTTCGATTTGGTGTATGGCAGATTCAAATTGAGTGAAGCTCGCCGCGGCTCCGGGGCCGGCCCCCTCGCAGGCAACCGACACCCCTCCTTCACACATATTTCACAATGCGCCGATGGCCCAGGAAAAGGCGTCGACCTGAACCGGTCCAAATGAACTGGGCCGAGCCCAAGGATCAACGCCAGCTTCTGCGGTACGCCGTTTCCTGCTGGATTCCGCCGGCATTGGCTGGCGTCGGCCGACCGCGGTCAGTACACCCGGGCCATTGCGCGGCGCTTCCAAATCGTTTCGGGTGCCGTGACCCGAGCGGGCCGCCATCGGCAAAATCCCCACTTGCCGGATTTTTGCACTTGGTAGAATGAGTCAGCGTCGCACGTTGACTCAATCGACTGCGCGGAACGACCGCACGTGATGATCGGTCTTCCGCAAGTTCACTGCGCGGGAAGGGCCAAACTGCCGACCGGTCGGTCGTCCTAGGCTTCCGACAGGCCCGGCAGACCTTCGTGGCGGATCGCTGTCGACGATTTGAAACTGCCTCGATGTTCTTGAAGAACGCGACGATTCGTCGGCAAAGGATGGGAAGTGATGTCGCGCAGTAAGGCCGGATACTCGATCGTTGAGCTGTTGGTTGTGACTTCGATCATTGCAATTTTGATCGGGCTGCTCCTTCCGGCCGTTCAAGCGGCCCGCGAGGCGGCGCGGCGGACCCAGTGCAAGAACAACATTAAGCAGCTGGCCTTGGCCCATCTCAGCTATCACGACACGCACGTGTGTTTCGCACCCGGATGGCATGGCGGCAACGGCGTCGCTTGGGGGATGCAGTTACAACCTTTTTTCGAGAACCAGCTCAACTACGAGCTTGTCGACTTCAACAACGTGATGACGTCCACGAACGGTACGGCGCCCAACCGAAACATTGACCAGATCAATATCGTCTTGACTCTTTTCAAGTGTCCGTCGGCAGCCGACTCGATGACCGTTTCGAGCAGCCGCTGCAACGGCACGGGCAATGACTTCCTACCGCGGCTGGCCAGTGCCGCGGTCGGCAACTACCTGGGCAACGGAGGCACGCTGCTGACCGACGGCGGCGGCCCGTTCGTGCCGACGGGCTTGGGCACGCGGCCTGTGAAAGATGGCGGTAGCGCCGGCAGCGCCAATCCCGGGACTATCGAGGTCCAAATTTCCTCGCAGACTGCCGGTCCGGGCATGTTGGATAACGGCGGCGTGCTGTTCCAGGACAGCCAGGTCAAGATTTCCGACATCATGGACGGCACGACGAACACGATCCTGATTGCCGAACACTATGGTGCGACGTGCCAAAGCGGTATGGGCAACACGAATTGCAACGGCAATAACCGCGACTCATGCTTCGCGTATTGGGCAAATGCCGACAGCTATTTGGGGGGCAATGGCGCCACCGTGGCTTCCGATGTATGCTTCAGCTCCGTGATCGGCGTCAACGGCAACGCAAACGGCGGCGTGGGCGGCAACGGCGACATCAGCTCGCAGCACATCTCCGGCGCTCAAATCGCCTTGTGCGACGGTTCCGTGCGGTACTTGAGCAGCAACATCGACAACACTTTGCTGACCTTTCTCTGCAATCGCCGCGACCAGACGATGATCAGCCTGCCGCCAAACTAGCGCGTCTGGCGGACCATCGTCTCGCGCCCCGCCTTGGCCCGTTACGGACGCCGTCAAGCCACATCCAACCAGGAGCGAGATTCACAAACTCTTTTCGGCGTTTGCCGCAACAACGAGCTTCTCGCCTTGCGAGACCGGAAAGACCAATGAGAAAGGAAAATGGGTCGATGTCCCGAGCACGTCAGGGCGGCCGGAACAGACGCGCCAAGGACGTCAACCGGCGCTCGACGAGCGAGCGGGAAGGCCGCGGTGGCCTCGCGAGACTTTGGAAACGGCCGCTTGGGACGAGTGCCATTGTTCTCGGCGCCTTGGCAATCGTGGCGACCTTCCGCATTCACGATTTGGCCGCCGATCCTCGCGTTTCCTTTCTGAGCAATGAGGGGAACGCGGAATGGATTCGGGCCGATGTGCCGTTTTGGCTCAAGGCGTACCCCGCTGCAGAGACCGTGACCGTTTTCCGATATTCGTTTACGACGACGGCACCGGTGGAAAACGCCCGTCTGACCGTCCGCGCGTTTCGACGGGCTGCCGTGGCGATTGACGGAAAGGTCATCGATCACGGCGCTCAAATCCTGGACGATTGGAAGGAGGCTCGCGACGTCTCGCTGTCCAGCCCGTTAGGTGCGGGTCAGCACGTCGTCAGCATCGTCGTCTCCAACCGAGACGCACACTGTTGTCTTTTGGCCTCTTGCAAGGAATTGAAGATCCGGACCGGTCCCGAATGGGAAGCGGCTCCGCTCCCTCAACCTTTCCTGCCGGCGGTTGCCGCAGCGGATGTCCGGCCGCCGGAATTGGTCCGGCAATACGAAACCGTTTGGGATGGGTTTGTGGCGATTGCGCCCTGGTTGGCCGCGATCTTCTCTGTGGCGTTCGTTTGGACGTTGTGGAACGGCCGGCCGGCCAATCGGTGGGCAACTTGGTTCCGCTGGCGCGCCACGCCGGGACGCGTGCGCTGGCTCCTCGTAGCGGCTTGGGTGGTTCTCGCCGCGAACAATATTTGGCGATTACCGCCCCATCTCGGCTTCGATGTTGACCGGCACTTCGATTACGTGAAATACATTGCGCAGCGTCATTCGCTTCCCTTGGCGAGCGACGGTTGGCAGATGTTTCAGCCTCCGTTGTTCTACCTCTTGGCCGCACCGTGGTACGCCCTTTTGAGCCCGCACTTCAGCGATGAGGTCGTCATCAAGGTTTTGCGGGTTCTTCCCCTGCTTTGTGGCCTGGCCCAGATCGAGATCGTATACCGGGCGGCCCGCGCAGTCTTTCCTGGCAAGGACGACCTGCAGCTTGTCGCCACAATTGTCGGGGGACTCTTGCCGATGCAGATTTACATCTCTCTTGTGATCGGCAACGAACCGCTGGCCGGTTGTTTAACGGCCCTCTTGATTTCGTTGTGTTTTCAACTGCTAGTTGAGCCTACGCGACAGTGGCGCACGCGGGACTATGTCTTGATGGGCGTCATCTGGGGACTGGCCATCCTATCCAAGGTGACCGCCTTGTTGTTGGCCCCCGTGGTGGCGGTCGCCGTCATTCGGCGGGGTCGATTGGAGACACTGCAGGGAACGTGGCGGGCGGGACTATCACGATTAGGTTGGGCCCGGCTTGGTTGGGTGTTCGGCGCCTGCCTCGTGACTTCCGGCTGGTTCTTTCTTCGGAACTGGCTCGAATTGGGTAAGCCCCTCATTCTCGGGGCCGGAGACGCGGCAAACGATCACGAATGGTGGCAAGATCCCAGTTACCGCACATGGAGGCAATTGGCTTCTTTTGGCACGTCGCTCGTGCGTCCCGTTTACTCCGGAGCCTGGAGCCTTTGGGACTCCCTCTACTCGACAATGTGGCTCGATGGCTTGGTCAGTGGCTCGATCTCGACGCCCGGTCGTGTCCCTTGGAATCTTCGCTGGATGGAGGCCGGCGCGTGGCTGGCTTTGGTGCCGATGGGGTTGCTGATTGCCGGTGCGCTCTCTCCGTGGCAAAAGGAGTTGCGCAGCTCGCGAGCGGCGTTGCTTCTTGCCTTGGCGACCCTTGCCGTCTATCTGGCGGCGATGATCGACGTGTATTTGCGGCTGCCGATCTATAGCACGGCCAAAGCCACCTACACCTTGGGACTCGTTCCCTGCTACGGCGTGCTCGTGGCCGCCGGAGCGGCGCCTTTCATGCGATTTCGGCTGCCCCGCGCCCTGATTTTCTCCGCGCTCGCGTGTTGGGCCGTCGCGGCCTACGCGGCGTACTTCGTGGTGTAATTCACGAACATGACTCCGACACACGAAAATAGTTTTTGCACCGCCCCATTCCGAATGTCGACAAAGGAGTGGTCTGCCGCCGCTCTGCTCGTGATCCTCACCCTGATCCTGTACGGGCCGGCGCTTCGCTGCGAGTTCGTCAAATGGGACGACGACATCTACGCCAGCGACAATGAGCACGTGACAACCGGATTGCTTCCGGGCAACGTGGTTTGGGACTGGACCACAATCGAGGGATCCAACTGGCATCCACTAACGTGGCTTTCGCTGCAACTCGACGCCACGTTGTTTGGTCCCGGTCCGTTCGGTTTTCATCTCGGCAATGTCGTTCAGCACGCGCTGAGTGCGGCTGCACTTTTTTGGCTGTTGTGCATCATGACCGGCGCTCCGGTGCCCAGCTTTGCCGTCGCCGCTCTGTTCGCCTGGCATCCCTTGCATGTGGAGTCCGTCGCTTGGGTCTCCGAACGAAAGGATACGCTCAGCACACTCTTCTGGTTTCTGACGCTCGTCGCCTATGCGAATTACACCTTTGCGCCCTCGCGTTCGAGGTATCTTCTCGTCGCGGTTCTGTTCGGCCTGGGACTGTTATCGAAGCCCATGCTGGTCACGGTTCCGGGCGTGATGCTTCTCTTGGACGTCTGGCCCTTAGGTCGTTTGAAGATCAGTCCACCTGCGTCGGCAGAGGCCGTCGCGACGCGCGATCAGCGCCCGAGCGTCGGTGATTCGCTGACCGTCGGCCAGGCCGTGCGTGAAAAACTGCCGCTTTTCGCCATGTCGATCGCAGCATCCTTGGTGACGATCCTGGCTCAGCGCTCGACCGGCGCCCTCAGGACTCTGGCCGGTTTACCACTCAACGATCGGGTGGCGATGAGCGGGCTGGCTTATGTCGATTACCTGCGACAGACCGCCTGGCCTGTCGATCTGGCGTGCTTGTATCCGATCGTCAAGCATTCATTGTTGGAACCGACTGTCTGGCTGGCCTTCGGCTTTTTGAGCATTGCGACATGGTTCGCGGTATCAATGCGGCGCAGTCGTCCGTATTTGCTCGTGGGTTGGTTGTGGTTCTTGGGGACGCTCGTGCCAGTGATCGGCCTGGTCACTGTCGGCGACCAGTCGCGAGCCGATCGTTACACCTATGTGCCCGTCACGGGTATTTTCATCATCATTGCCTGGAGTGCGGTTGAATTCAGCCGGCGGTTTCCGGCCCTGCGTTCATTCGTCGTGGGGTTGTGGTTGTGCGTGGGAATCCTCAGTTGGCAGCTGACCCGCGACCAAATTCAATATTGGCAAAGCAACGCGAAGCTCTGGCAACACTGCGCCACCCTCTATCCGTCGACGAAATCGCTTGAGAACGTTCTTCTGGGTCTGGGCGTCGTGCACATGGAACGCGGCGAACTGGACAAGGCCACGGAGTTCTTTCGAAAGCTGATCGCCGAAAACCCGAACGATGCAATCGCGAACTACCACCTGGGGCTCGTTTCCGATCGAAGGGGAAAATCGCAAGAAGCTCGGGAGTACTACGCGGCGGCAATCCGGTTGATGCCATCCTATTGGAGAGCCCACATCAACATGGCCCTGAACCTGATGCGCGCCGGCGATTGGCAGCAGGCCCGCGCTCATCTCGAAATGGCCGAGCGGCTTCATCCCGGGCGCGCCAGCGTACAACGAGGACTCGGCGATATCTGCGCGGCGGAGGGCCGAATGGACGACGCAGTCCAGCACTGGCAGGCGGCGCTACGCATTCATCCGAACGACTCGGAAATCGTCGAGAGGCTCAAGCGCAGCCAGCGTTTATCGCATTCCGGCGCGGAACACCCGGCAGGTCGCGTCGATTGATTGAGCGCCGTGTGATGCGGTGTGATATTGACCGACTTGTCACTATCCGATTGGCTGCCTACGGCGAGCCCTGATTATTTTGAGGCCCTGCCTCTGCTCGCCGACGCTGGTCCAAGCGGATGCGGGCGAGTAGCCTGTTGGCGGATGCCAGCCGCGAATCCACTTGCAGGACTCTCAGACACTCGTGTTCGGCCTCCGGAAAGCGGCCTTGCCGGGCTAGTACTTTTGCCAGATCGAGGCGAGGCGATGTCGCCGCCGGGTCTAACTCCAGCGACGATCGATATTCCTTTTCGGCTTCCACTAACATACCCGAAGCCGCCAGCGCATTCCCGAGATTGGCGCGAATGATCGGGTTGTCCGGCCGTTTTGTCAGCCCCTTGCCGTAGAGTTCGATGGCCGAAGAATAGTGCCCCCGCTGCGCCTCGACGTTTGCCAGGCCATTCAACGCTTCCGGGTAATCGGGCTCGCGCGCGAGCGCATTGCGAAACTCGACCGCGGCATCGTCCAGTCGTCCCTGTCCGGAAAGGGAGTGCGCCAGATTCGTTTCGAACTCGTGCGTCTCAAGATCGTCCGTGCGATATCGCAAACCGTCGCGAAAGTAGTGTTCGGCAAGGGCAAAGTCTCCCTTCCGTGAAGCCAGCCGCCCGAGTTGGATATTGGCCGCCATACTCGTGGGATTCTTCCGAAGGACGTCAGACCATAACGCAGCGGAATCGCAGAATGCGCTTTGTCGCTGCCAGGTGACGATCGCCAACACGATTAAAGCGGTTGCCGCCACGGCGACGCGGGAATGCATCGAAACAGTTGGCAGCCTCCGGACCCATTGGTTCTTCGGGTCTGCAGACGTCCTAGGGTGCATCCACCAGGCTGCAATCAACGCCAGAATTCCCAGGCTGGCAAGATATTGGAAATGATCGGCCACGAACGAATAGCGCATGGGAAACACGTTGAAGAAGCCAAGCGCCGGGAGCAGCGTTCCGCCGAAAAAGAGTAGTGCGACAAGGGGGCCCGTCATCCGCCGACAACTCACGGCAATCACGGCGGGAATCGCGAACGCGGAGAGGGCGACCAACCACTGCCAAAGCGAGTCGGTCCGAACCTGCCAGCGGGCGTACATAAATGAGAGGTTCATCGGCCAGACGAGCTCGAACGCGTAAGTCCACGCGGCCCTTCCGGCGATCAATAGGCGTTCCGCCGCCGTCCAGGCGAATGTTGATCCGGAAGCACCCACGTGATTTCGTTCGAGCCAGTTGGTGTGCCAAGCGAAAACGGCGCCGACAAGAAACAAGGGGATAAGCGGCCAGGTCTCGCGCACTTTCGGGCGGCCGGCCTTCCACCACGCGAGCAGTAGCAGCACGGCCGGCAAGGAACAAGTCACCGATTTACATAACAACGCCGCCACGAAGAATGCGAAGCCGAGCGCGTATCGACGCCAATAACGACGAACATCGTCTTTCAGCGCACACCCCAGAGGCGCTGCCTGGACATCGATCAAAGTGCGCAATGCGAGAAGGTAGAAGAGCGCCGACAGCACGTTTTTGCGTTCCGTCACCCATGACACCGATTCGACGTGCACTGGATGCAACCCGAACGCAAGTGCCGCCAGCCAGGCCCCCGGCACGGAGAGTCGCCGCAGAATCAACCAGACCAGGACGCCGTTGGTGGCGTGGAGAGCCGCATTGACGAAATGATAGCCGGCCGGCTGCAATCCCCAGAGATGGTATTCAACCCAGAAGGTCGTGTAGACCATCGGATAGTATTGCGGCGTCGCCTGAGGATCGAGCCAGATTTGTTTCAATCCCTTCAACGTGCGAAGCGTCGCGTTCTCCGTTACATAATCGTCGTCATCCCAAATGAAGCCGGACGACAACGAGGGGACGTATACGAAAAAGACGAGGCACCAAATCCCGCAGGCGACCATCGCATCACGGTTGACCGCCTTTGAGTCGGTTGAAGGCGCCGTGGTGCTCCGACTGGCTTTGCCGGAGGATCGGATTGTCTTGACCCGCGCCATGTTGAGAGCAAACTGTTCAGTGGAGCCCGTGCAACGCGGCTGGAAGCCCAAATTGAGTGCCGGGACTATCTCGGCGGACGATACGCGTCGAGCAGAGTCGGCCAATAAATCGTGATTGACGGAAGGACGAGCGTCTGATCCGGATCGTGGAGCGTCGCGTTAAGGAAGCCCGTCGTAATCATGAGCAGCAAAGTGACGCCGCCCATACCCCAGATACTCCATTTGGCCCACTCAAGCTGCGGACCGCGTCGCAGGAGATAAGGCCAGCAAGCGTACATGAAGGGAGTCACTGCGGCAAAATACCGCACCTGTTTGTACGCGAAAATGAGCTGTGTGAGGAACAGGAAGACAAACACAAACACGAACCACGCCGACCATTTCCTTGCGCGCCAATCGCGTCCGTACTGACTGATGTTCCAAGGTGCAACGAACAGAATAGCAAGCGGGAACATGGCTGCCAGCTCCCAACAGACACGGGAGCGGCTGACTCTCTCGACGATGGCCAAGAATGGACTGAACTTTGTGACATCTCCGATCGGCTGAATGAATGCCCCAGGCCAGAGACTGCCATAGACGGCAAACAGCCGGTAATAGTGCTGCATGCCAACTGTGAACAGCACCGCGAAAACGATGGTTGGGGCGAGCCATCGTAGTCGCGGGCGCGCGGATTCAAGCTCGCTTCCGCGAGGGTCTTGAGAGCTTTTGGGCGCGGGCCCCTGCGGCCGAGTGAACGCATAGAGCGGCATGAGCAGAAGGAGAGGAACAGCGGAGATGGCGTTGAAGCGGATGTTCATCGCCGCGGCGAGCCAGAAGGCCGCCACGATGGCTTGAACGATCCCCCTGCGTTCAAGCGCCTCGGCAAATGCCACGAACCCACAGAAAAGCAGCAGTCCAGCCAGACCGTCGTGGTGAATGCGCACCGTTGAGAAGAGCAAAAGGGGGCAAAGCGTAATGCCGACGAGCGCGGCCGCGCCGTATTGCGGCTCGATGTCGAGGAGAACGAGCAGCCTGCCTGCGTACCACAGGGCGGCGATGCACACCAATACAGAGAGCAAAAACGCCGTCGCGACGGACTCCGCAGAAACGCCGTCAGCACTGGTGCCGGGTCTTGTACGGCGTGTGGCAGTCTGTGTGAACTGCAACAACGGATTCGCGGTGAAATGCGAACCGGCTTTCAGGACCAGCGGCAAAAGTGGGGGATGGTGAAACAACGGATTGCGATAGACCGTGTAAGGAAAAGTGTTGACGCGCGGATCGTCTTTTGTCGTGTAGTTTGAAAGGTCCCATCCCATCCG
>CAYWOV010000033.1:0-6276 GCA_964459965.1 uncultured Planctomycetaceae bacterium
TGCAGCGGATCAGCCACCAGGACCGTTCGGTTCGACTGGTCATAGCCGCACAGCACGACAAAATGCCCGACCGGAAAGCCGCGAACGTCATCGGGAACTGCGTCTCGTCCGAACTCCCGCTTTGCGTGATACAGATACGTGGCACTGAGACCCGTCAATATTGGCGTCGAGTTCTTCAGGAATTTCCGGATCAGTTCGCTGGTCAGGTCTTCCATGCGAAGTTTACCGCCCAGTCGCAGAAAGTCTAGATATTCGCTGCAAGCCAGGCGGACTCGTTTGGAATCCGACAATTGTTGTTGGGCGGCCAGCCGCTCGGCCAACGCATCATTCCCCGGTTGGAACCAGGTCGGATCGAAGACTTGCACGTTATACGTATAGATTGTCGCCCGGTAACCGCGGGCCAGCGCGTGGCATGCCATCACGACGGCCAGTGTTCCCCCATCCTCAAGTTGAGGTATTTCGTCGATAATCGTGGGGAGGGGAACTAAATCCCCGAAGTAGCGGTACACGGCTTGCAGACAGGTCGGCCCACACGTGAATTGGTCCGGCTGGGGCAAAATTTCCAGCTCGAGATGCATTTTTGTGGTCATTCTGATCCCGGTTGAAGGCCTTTGTTGGCGGTAGGCAAAAATAACCGAAAGTCATTGACGACCGATTTCGCCGCTGCCATAATGGGCGGCAGGTACACCCGCAATAAGACGCTGTTGCCGTAAGTCGTTGCGTTTGGCGGGCGTTTACCTAAAGGGATTTTATCATTTCCCGATAAGCCTTTCTTCTGGTCGTTTCGACCAAAAAGTCCGGTGGTTCTGGTTTTCGCACTGACGCAATCGTGTGTTTCGTCCGGGCGAACGAAGCACAGCGCCGAAATTCACGTGAAGACCAAATCATTCGGAAAAGTTCGTTTAAGCGACGTTCATTTGCGCTTTTGACTGAGGCATTCACGGATCGAATGTAATGCGGCTTCCAACGCCGGAAGTCGTGGTTGCATTCCGGCGTTCGCCGGAAGCGATGTGATTCTAAGGATTGTTCCGTTGGCAAACGATGCTCTTCGCCCCGAAGACGGCCATCGAGCCGGCCAGCAAGCCTCTGCAAAGGAAAGTTCGGAAGAATCGATGACAACCAATCTGATCGAACCTCCCGTCGTAACGCACCCGTCTGACCGCCGGTTTCCGGAATTGTCGGACGAGTTGGAGAAAGAGCTCGTCCAGGTCTTCAAGCTGCTTTCCGACGAAACACGGCTGCGGATCCTGGTGTACCTCGCTCGCGAAGCCGAATTACACGTGACGGCCCTCTGCGATCGGCTGGGCCAGAGTCAGCCGGCTGTCAGCCATCACCTCGCGTTGCTCCGCGTCGCCGGTCTGATCAAGGCCCGCCGCGATGGGAAGCATAACTACTATTCCGTTCGCCAGTCGCGGTTCCGCCGCCTAATGGAACAATTGTTTCACAGCATGGGTGAACCGGGAAAAGGCATGGTTCGCTTCGACGAGTTCATCGTCACGCACGAACAATAACTTGCCGGCGATTCAATACGAATAACGACGAGCCAGTCCGAACTACGTGCTCCTGCGCGCTCGGCACGTCGCTTTTCATTGCTCGTCCCCTCTGCTAAAAGAAACGCCATGTCTTCCCCTGCGAAACTGGCGCTTGCCGACGGCACCATCTTCACGGGGACCGCATTCGGAGCCAGCGGCGAGATCTTTGGCGAGGTCGTGTTCAACACGAGCATGACCGGCTATCAGGAAATCCTCACTGATCCATCCTATTGCGGGCAGATCGTCACGATGACGTATCCGCTCATCGGGAATTACGGCATCAATCTGGAAGACGTCGAAAGCTCCGGATTGTCGCTGGCCGGTTTCATCGTTCGCGAACTCTGTCGCGAGCCAAGCAACTATCGGTCGCGGCGATCGCTCGATGACTATTTACGCGAGGCCGGCATTGTCGGGCTGGAGGGGATCGATACGCGGGCTCTGGTTCGTCGCATCCGCGTGCAAGGAGCGATGACCGGCGTCCTTTCCTCAGTCGACCTCGACGACGCGTCGCTCGTCCGCAAGGCCCAATCGAGTCCGGACCTGGTCGGACGTGACCTCGTTCAAGAGGTGATGCCGCAGCACGGCTCTGAGTGGAAGGAAGGACTTTCGCCGCTCGGTCGTGGTTTTCGCCCGATTGGCGCGGGCTCGTTCGCGCCCCAACGCTCAGACGGTGATCGCGCCCCGCATGTGGTCGCGATCGACTACGGCATGAAGTGGAACATCCCGCGGCACCTGACGGCCCTGGGATGCCGGGTGAGCGTCGTGCCCGGAAATGTCACGGCCGATGAAGTCCTTGCGTTAAATCCCGATGGCGTGTTTCTCTCGAACGGACCGGGTGATCCCCGACCTCTCGTCTATGCGGTCGAGACGATTCGCAACCTGCTCGGCAAGCGGCCCATTTTCGGGATCTGCTTGGGACACCAACTTCTTGGTCTGGCCAATGGCGGCAAGATCTTCAAGTTGAAATTCGGGCACCGCGGGGCGAATCAGCCCGTTCTTGATCGCCGCAACAATCGAGTTGAGATTACCAGTCAGAACCACGGATTCGCGCTCGAGGCCGACTCGTTTGCCGATCGCGTCGAAGTCACGCACGTCAATTTGAATGATCAAACGGTCGAGGGAATTCGACACTGTGACTACCCGGCCTTCGGCGTGCAGTACCATCCGGAAGCCTCGGCCGGACCGCATGACAGCAATTATCTCTTTCGCGAGTTTTGCGAACTGATTGGGACCGGCAATTCAAAGTTGACGACGGCGTAATTCCACTTTCACCTTTCGCTTCCATCTTTCAAACATGGCAACCGAGCGATCCCTGATCTTAATCAAGCCCGACGCAATGGAACGGCAACTCGCCGGCCGTATTATCAGCCGTTTCGAAGACAAAGGTCTGTCGATCGTCGGCATGAAACTGCTGCGAATCACTCCAGAACTGTCGCGGAAACATTACGCCGAGCACGTTAATAAACCGTTCTATCCGCTTGTCGAAAAGTTCATCGGCTCCGGCCCGGTCGTTGCGATGGTGCTCGAGGGCCCCGAGGCAGTCACCGTCGTCCGTGCGATGCTTGGACCGACAAACGGACGGCAGGCGCCCGCGGGGACGATCCGCGGCGACTTCGGTTTGAGCCGACAAATGAATTTGGTGCACGCGAGCGATGGTCCCGAGGCCGCGCGTCGCGAGATCGAAATTTATTTCGCCCCTGCCGAGTTGATCTCCTCAAAGCCGACGATCGCCCCGTGGCTCTGCGCGCCAGACGAACTTTGACTCGGCAATGCGTCTGTATTGCTCTGTCGGTAGTGCGCCGCGGCAATGCCACGAACGGTTTACGCTCGGCAACGCGAGTGTCGCGTCGTGATGCTGCACAAACATCCGCATGACCTCAAGCCGCTAGTCGGTCTCAAGGTCGTCAGCCTGGCGATCAACCTTCCAGGTCCGGTCGCAGCGGGCCGGCTGCGCGATCTCGGTGCCAACGTGACCAAGATCGAGCCGCCCGACGGAGATCCTTTAGCTCGCGGTTGCCCGGAGTGGTTCCGAGCGCTTCATGAAAACGTGCCGATCGTGCGGCTCGACTTAAAGGTGGCAAGCCAAGTCGAGCGTCTCCTCGCGATTCTAGGCGACGCCGATTTGCTGCTCACCTCTTCGCGTCCTTCGGCGCTCGAACGGTTGGGACTTGCCTGGCGGGATCTGCATCGGCGATTCCCGCGTCTGTGCCATGTCGCCATTATCGGCCACGGTCCGCCGCACGAAGACCAGCCGGGGCATGACCTGACTTATCAGGCGTCGCTCGGGCTTGTCGAACCGCCGCGGCTGCCACGGGCCCTTGTCGCCGACTTGGGCGGAGCGGAAGAAGCAGTCACAGTAGCCGTCGCCTTGCTCTTGGCGCGCGAACGGGGAGAAGAGGGCCAAGCCGCCTACGTCAGTTTGGAAGAAGCTGCCGCTCGTCACGGCTTGCCTTACGAATATGGACTCACGTCTGTCGGAGGACTGCTCGGCGGCGGCTGGCCCGGATACAATTTGTATCAGGCCGCCGAGGGCTGGATCGCAGTCGCCGCCCTGGAGCCGCATTTCGCCGAGCGACTTGTTCAAGAATTGGGAATCGCATCGCTCACACACGAGCAACTTGCGCAGGCGTTTCGTGAACGGACGGCTGACGAATGGGAGACTTGGGCGGCTCCTCGCGATTTGCCGATTCGCGCGGTCCGCGATCTTGCTCGCCAAAGCGATTAACGGCCACTAGCCATATTTGAGCCACGAAGATTTGCGAGGAACACAGTTATGGCGGAAGCAGTCATTCTCGAAGTCGCCAGAACGCCGTTCGGGCGCCGCGGAGGAGCGTTTCGTGAAGTTCGGCCGGATTCCTTGTTGGGCCGTGTGTTGGCCGGCTTGGTCAAACGGGCCGGCATCGATCCAGGCAAGATTGAGGACGTTGTAACCGGCGCGGTCACGCAGGCCGGCGAACAGGGAGCCAATGTCGGGCGGTTAGGTGTCTTCCTGGCAGGCTTCCCCTTTACTGTCCCCGCCGTCACGCTGAATCGCATGTGCGGCTCGAGCCAACAGGCCGTGCACTTTGCCTCACAGGCCATCGCAGCGGGCGACATCAAGTACGCCATCGGTGCCGGCATCGAAAGCATGACTCGAGTCCCCATGTTCTGCGACATCGGCGGGGGATTTGAAAAACTCAACCCGGCTCTTTTCGAGCGTTACGACCTCATTCATCAGGGAGAAAGCGCCGAACGAGTCGCCGAGCATTGGCACATCTCGCGCGACGAGGTTGACCAGTTTTCCGCGGAGAGTCATCGCCGTGCGAGTGCGGCACTCGCCGCCGGGTCGAACCGCGAAATTCTGCCGATGCCCGGTCTGGACCCCGAAGGCAAACAATTTGAGCTGAAACGCGACGAAGGCATCCGCGAAAGGATCGACCCCGTCAAGATGCGTTCCCTTCCCACAGTCTTTCGACCGCAGGGAGACGGAGTGGTGACGGCCGCCAATTCGAGCCAGATCTCCGACGGCGCGGCCGCAATTCTTCTGGGTGAGCGGGAAATCGCTCTCGCCGAGGGCTTCCGACCGCGTGCCCGGTTTTTGGCCCGAGTGGCGGTCGGCGACGATCCGACGATGCAGCTCACCGGCGTCATTCCCGCGACCCGAAAGGCATTGCAACACGCCAAGATGTCGATCAACGACATCGATTGGTTTGAGGTCAACGAGGCCTTTGCGACGGTCGTGCTCTCATGGGCGCGGGAGTTGAAGCCGCAGATGGAACGGGTCAATCCGTGGGGCGGCGCGATCGCGCACGGTCATCCCCTCGGAGCAACCGGGGCCGGCTTGATGGCCAAGATGCTGACCGGGCTGGAAGCGACCGGAAAAACAACCGGCTTGCAAGTCATGTGCATCGGGCATGGAATGGCGACTGCCACCATCATCGAACGAATCTGAACGGGGCGGAGCGCGTCGAACATGCAAATCAAGGATCGGACCTTTCTCGTCACGGGCGGTGGTTCGGGATTGGGAGCCGCGTGCGTGCGACGGCTTCTTGCCCGTGGCGGACGAGCCGTGATTGCCGACGTTCAGAAAGAAGTCGGCATGTCACTCGCCAAGGAATTGGGCGATCAATCGCGATTCGTCGAGACGGATGTCACCAACCGGGCGTCCGCCGAACGGTGCGTCGAGTCAGCCGTGCGAGAATTCGGTCCGATTTACGGTCTATTGAATTGCGCCGGGATCGCGCTGGCGGAGCGCGTCGTAACGAAGACTGGGCCGCATCGGCTCGAGTCGTTCGCTCGTGTGATCAATGTGAACTTGATCGGCACGTTTAACATGATTGCGGTCGCTGCCACGACCCTTTCAGGGAACGAGCCGCTGCCAAGCGGCGAACGTGGCGTGATTGTCAACACGGCATCGGTGGCCGCTTTTGACGGACAAATCGGGCAGGCCGCCTATGCGGCGTCGAAAGCGGGAGTCGCCGGACTGACGCTGCCTATCGCCCGCGAACTCGCAAGGTTCGGAATTCGCGTGATGACGATCGCACCGGGCATCTTCGAGACTCCGATGCTTGGTCAGCTTTCCGAGGAGATCCGCAACTCGTTGGCGCAGCAAATTCCGTTTCCTTCACGGCTGGGGCGCCCGGACGAATTTGCCGCGCTCGTCGAGCACATCATTGAGAATGAAATGCTCAATGGCGAAACCATTCGGCTCGACGGTTCGATCCGCATGGCGCCCAAATAGGCGAGCTGTCCCGTCGGCCGATTC
>CAYWOV010000033.1:6376-11302 GCA_964459965.1 uncultured Planctomycetaceae bacterium
CTTTCAGATAACAGCTGCAGTCAAGCTAGCGGGCTCGTCGTACGCCAAGCGACGCCGTTTCCGCAGGCCTAAGATTCGCAAATTACGCCAAAGCCGCAGCTTGGATAAGCTGCTGCGCCACTCTCGCGTTTCACGCTTGCCCAAGCGCCTGGGCGTTCGATAGCCCGTCTTCCCACAAGTAGGGAATTCTGGTATGCCCCGCTCCCCATCTGTGTGAGCCGCCCATCGAGACCGGAACTCCGGCGACGCGGGGATCCCTCCCGTCGACCGAACTTCGAAGTCCCCTTTCCGGATCAAAATCGTGAAACCACGCGTCGTACACCCGTCGCCCGAAGGCGATCCATCCGCGAAGCCCGGTTCGTTACGTCCGTCCGACACGTCGCCCGAGCCGACGACTTCTTCGTTCACGGACCGCGTCTCACGTGCCGCACGATATCATTCGATTTTGCTCGGCCGGGGCGCTCACCGTGTGCGGCGGGGTCTGAAGCGCATCCGCACGCCTCAGGCGGTACAGGGATTCACTCGGGCGATCGGCAATCGCTGGTGGCCCAACGCGGCAACAAGCGACCAGGTTTCGCAAGCGGGCGAGCGTCGGAAGTTGTCCATTTCATTGCCACTGCTCGGCCGCTCCGCGAACGCGGACGGCAATCCGACTTCCGGCCAGCGGAATCACAGCACTCATCGGCTCGTCTGGGATTTTGCGGTCGTTACGGCGGCCGCGGCCATCCTGCTGGTTCTTCATCACCAATTCAAACACAAAAGGCCGTTGCGGTCCCTCACGTCTCACTCAACGGTCGCTGCCGCGGTCGTCCCCACTGGAGATGCGCCGAGCGAGAAGCCTTCATTCAAACGTCACAGCCACGGTCGAGGTGATCACGACAAAGCGGATGCCGTTGCCGCTGCTGATCGTTCGGCCGACGCAGTTGGTGGCGGTCGCCCATCGCCATCACAAGTTGACTCAGGCGCGGCGGTGCCCCAACAAAGCGAGCCTGTCGCAGCCAAGAGCGACGCCGCTCCGCTCGACGGCAATCAAGTCGATTCCAAGAAGGATGACTGGTCATCTCAGACAGCGTCGGCACCACCGATTTCCAGCAACCCCGATCCGCCGAAGACAGCGCAGTCGGACAACAGATTGGACCAATCGGCGGCCCTTCCGAAATCCTCGACAGCCGGCGACAATTCGGTGCCCAATCTAAATGATCCGCCGAAAGACGGTGGCCCGACGGCTCCGACGACGAGACACCGACGCCGTCATCGCGCGACTGATCCCGCTGTGGCTGCCGCCGGCGACAATTCCGCTCCGACGTTGAGTGATCCGCCTGTCGCGCGGCTTGATTCGGCCCCCAAGAGCGATTCAACTCCCAAGTCCGGAAGCCCGGCCGTTGACAATATGCCCGCGCTCGACGGAGTCGAAACGCGCTCCGCGGCAAAAACGAGTGCAGATTCAACGAGTCCGCCTGGCCCCAGCCTGGCCGGTCCGGACGATCATGCCTCTCCAAAACGTGACAAACCGTCGCAGCCAGCCGCCGCGACACCGGTAGAGACCGGGCGAGTTGAGGATTCCGCGCCGAGCCTCGCGCAGGACTCGACCGCGCCGAAGGATGTGTCAGCGCCAGCGAAGACTGAAAAGCCGGCCGAAAAGGTTGCGGCGGTTCCCTCTTCCGGCGGCGACGTGTTTGGAGCGCTTCAAGATTCGTCGAGTGAAAAACACGAATCCAAGGGACCCGATTTAGGCGCAAGCCCACCGGCTGAAAATCCAGTCGACACGACGGTCCACAAACGGCGACGAAGGCCCAAGCCTCTGCAGCCGGATGTAGCGTCTCAGGCTCCTCTTGGTCCGGCCGATCAAATTTCGTCAAGCGGGCCAGTCGCAGATGTGAAGCCAAGAGACGTCGAAAAGGCGCCTGAGACTGTAAAGGCGAACGACACGTCCGCAGGTCCCCACCCGGAGGCCAAAAAGGGAGATGAATGGTCCCCGCCGATGGCGTCGGGACAGGCGTCGCCCGCCAAAGACAACCCGGGAGAACCTAAGAAAGATCCGACGGCCGAAAAGCCGCTCACTGCTGGCGCCGACCACGATGCGTTCGGAGGACTGAAAGAGGCGCCGCCAAAACGCGATCACGACACAAAAGCCGCAGAACCGGTGCTGGTCGGAGCCGGCGACAGTCCAGCAACGCCGGCGCCGCCGAAACACCGCCGGAAGAGAAAACCTCCTGAACAAGTGCCGGCAACTAGCGAGTCCGTTCGGACGGCCGAACAAAATCTGCTGAGCGAGCCGACGGCGAGTGCGAGTCCGATTGAACCGAAGCCAGCCGAGGCAGGGAAACTGGACGCTACGGCCAAGACAACCGAGACCAAGCAAACCGATACTCCCAAGCCCTTGGCATTGGACACTCCGAAGCTCGAAGCAAAGCCGAGCGAAGTGAAGGCCAGCGAACCCAAGTTGTCCGCACTGCCATCTGCCGGTCCTTCGCTCGAGGCCAACGTCACTCCGGCAAAAGTGGACCCGAAGCCGGAAATCTCCGCGGTGCCCCCTCAAAGTGCCCCGCCCACAGCGCCTTCGTCCATTCCGGCTGCGCACCCTCCGGCAGACGACGAGTCGCAGCAAGCAGCGGTTTCGTTCTCACACCGGATGCCCGAGAAGACGGAAACGGGAAACTCGTTGACATACAGGATTGTCGTCCGCAATAACGGCTCCAAGCCGGTCAAACTTGTCGAAGTCGACGAGGCGGTCACGCCCGACCACGTCGTCCAGCTCACCGATCCGCCTGCCGAGAATCACGATCAAACCTTGCATTGGAGCTTGCGTGACCTGGGTCCGCACGACGAGCGGACGATCGCCATCACGCTCGCAGCGCCGGCCCCTCCGCAGCCGATCGTGCGGACCGCGGCCATTCCGAAGTCGGATCAAGTGGAAGAGGAGCACCTAAAGGAAACCAAAGCGGTTGAGCCGGAGAAAACTCCGAACATCCAACTGGAGTTGATCGCGCCCACCAACCTGCACACCGGCCAATCGGGCCGAGTCGGATTCCGCGTCACGAATCTGGGTCCAAAGACCGCTGGCCTGAAGTTACATCTGGATTTGCCGCCACAGCTCCACTTCGAGCGCGGCCAGCAACTCCAATACAAGGTGGGCGAACTGGACGAGCACGAGTCGCGCGAGGACTATTTGACAGCCATCGCCGCTGGACCCGGAGCCGTTGAGATTCATGGATCGATCCTGTTGGACGGCCGAACGATGGCGGCGGCGAAGGCCACCTGTCAAATCGCAGGCGCGCTCGCGACAAAACAAGCCGCGCGTCCAAAGCGAGATGGTTTTGTCGTGCCGGCAAGCGCCCAGCAAGAGGCCAAGGCGCCATCCGCTCCGTGCAATTGCGGACCTTAGCGCTTTGGGGCGTCGAGCGAGGCAAGCTCAGTCTCGCCGCTGCGATCGCCAAACCCAACGGGCATAATCCCGGTCGTCATCGGCCGGGGTCCCAAATCGTCGCCTGAATCGTTCGTTCAACGCGGCGCTTGTCGTGAAAGTAATAGACCGCGACGACTTTGCCGTCGGGTCGCTCGACAGCCCGTGGATAGCCCAAGTCGCGGCTCGCGCCGTCGTCTCTCAGGACAAAGGGCTCGCTCCACGAGATTCCCTTCTCGCGACTCATTCGAGCTTCGATCCGAAACGGCGGGTCTCTTACGCCGTACACAAGGCACAGGCGACCGTCCCGCAGTTTCAAGAGAGCCGGAGGATTGCCTTCGCCAAGGTTTGGAGCAGGACGGTTCAAGTAACGCCAAGTTTCGCCGTTGTCATGCGATACGTAAGCGTCGATCCAGGCAGCGGCGCTGCTAATTTTTGGATCTTCTTGGCGGCAGCGGATGGTCGTTAGAATCTCCGCCGGCGAGAGACGCACCGTTGAGGGCATGATGGCGTATCCGGCCGGCTCCGGGCCGATGGCCGAGACGAAACGCCAGGATTTGCCACCATCGACGGTCCGCAGGCAGACGGGCCTCCCTTCACGGCCGTTCCGCTTCGACGCCGTGACGAAGACCATGCAATCATGTTTTCCATTGACCAGGTAGTCGGTGCGCGCGGCGATGCCCCGCTGACCGCAAAGCGGCAGTTTGAACGGACCTTTCCATGTCCGTGCGCGATCGCTCGACACGTAGAAACGCGAGACTCCGCCATCGACGTCGGCCATCCGAAGCGTCATCGCAAAATCGGGTTCCGTAAAGTCGATTCCGCCTGGGCAGTCACCCGGCTCTTTTTCAACGGCCTCCGGGGGGACGGTGCCATGTCGCATTCCCCGCGTTCCGATCAATTCGCCCTGTCGGCTCGGATCCTCGATTGTCCAGGAATGTCCGCCGTCGAGACTGCGAGCCAAGAGGTGGTATTCCGGCTTGTGGCGGTCAATCGCATGGATGCCCGGCCCAAGATCCTTGTAAAAGCCGGCGCTAAATCCGACGACGAGTTCGTTCCCCCACCCCCACATACCGTGATTGGCCGGCCAGCCCCCGAATCGGCCATTCGCGGTGTAAACGGCGACATCCTCGACGACTCGCGGCGGATCCGCCCCTCGAACGGTCTGATCGGGACTGCCAAGGGTGGAAAAAATCATGGTTGGCAGCGTTAGACACCAAACGAAACGGCTCATCCAGGTCATCGCTTTCGAATTGGCAAAGAAACGTCGCCGGAGCCCGTTCTCAAGTGCCTCGCAACACTTACGTATTTTCAAACAGGGCCAATCCATTCGCCGGCCCATGTCGTCAGCGAGTAAAGTGCCCGATTTTCAACGTCTTAATACTGCCGGTCCAACCCCGAAAACTGTCCGCGGTATCGCCTTCTAAGTGCAGAATTTCGCGGTTTTTTGATAATCGATCGTTTTTAAGAAATCGGCACAAATTGTCCATTTTGAATCTTCCAAACGTGCAAGGTATTTAGCA
>CAYWOV010000034.1:0-11168 GCA_964459965.1 uncultured Planctomycetaceae bacterium
TTTATCTTCTGCCGCTCCTGCGGCCGGCTGCTGTACCGGCCTGGCGAGTGATGAGGGCAATGGAAAGAGGGTAAAGTCGACGATAGGCACGCGAAGGCGTGCCTACTGTTTTTCTGCCCTCTCCCCCCTGCGCTCGTTCCGTTTATTCCGGACGTTGCCAAACGCGGAATCGCCGGCCCGCGCGTTGCCGAAAGGCAACATCCAGTGGATCACCGGCCGGCCTGCGCTGCGACCGAATGGTGACTCTTAGCCTCATCGCACGCTCGACTTGCGTCGTGTCTGCACATCGTGGCGAGCTTGCGGCACGCAATTGGTCCGTGCTTTGCGTTTCATCGTCTGCAGTTGGCAGTCGATCGGACAAGCAGACAGTTCTAGAGCGTTCCTTCGATTCCATTCGGAATCGACACCGGCACCACCAGTCAAATCACCGAGGAAGACACCATGGGTTCACGCAAGGACCGGATGAAAATTCGGGAAGAGGACGGCGTCACGATTCTCGATTTGGGACCCGTCGAGATTTGGGACGGGGCCGACCTCGCCTTGCTTCGGGACACGTTCAGCCGGCACCTGGCGAGCCGGGGCCGTCGCAGCCTCGGCATCGATATGACCAGCGTTAAGTACGTCCCCAGTGGATTCTTCGGCATGTTGTTCGACTGGCTCGAGCGAGGCGTGGCGATTCGCCTCTACTCGCCCCAGCCCCGCGTGGCCAACATGCTTTGGTTCCGACAGTTCTTCGATCACGAGACCAACGGCTCGTACCTCCTGCAAAGCGAGCCGAAGGAACTGATGGTCTTCGACGAGCCCGGCGAGTGGGACGAAGACGAGGTTTGGGTCGAAGAGCCCCAGCCGTCCGTCGCCGCCTTCGAACGCCAATAAACGCACCGAATCACGCACCCGAGAGACCCGAAGCGGTCCGGCGATTTCACGACGCCGGACCGTTTTCGTGCGCGCGTCCGTGATTGGCAGACGGGCGGGATTCAGCCTGCGCAATCCTCCGCGTACAATACGCCGGGAGGCTTGTCACCGCTTTGATGCCCTGCTTCGATTTTCACCCGATTATTGCCGAATGGTTTCGGTCGCGATTTGCCGCGCCGACCGACGCGCAGGTGCAAGGCTGGCCATCGATTGCCGCCGGCCGACACACACTGATTGCCGCACCCACGGGGAGCGGCAAAACGCTGGCCGCCTTTCTGGCATGCATCGACCGCTTGCTTGTGCAGTCGTTGGCCGGCGACCTGAGTGACGAGGTCCGCGTCGTTTATGTGTCGCCGTTGCGGGCGCTGTCCAACGACATGCACCGCAATCTCGAACTGCCCCTGTTCGAGATCAACGCGCAAGCCGAAAAAATGGGCTTTCCGCGGCTAGGCATCCGCGTGGGATTGCGCACCAGCGACACGACGGCATCGCAGCGGGTGTCGCTTGTCCGCCGGCCGCCGCACCTACTCGTCACGACACCCGAGTCGCTCTACTTGATGCTCACCGCGGCCAAAAGCCGGGAGACGCTGCGCAACGTCGACACGGTGATCGTCGACGAAATCCACGCAATGGTCGGCAACAAGCGAGGCTCACATTTGTCGCTCTCACTGGAGCGGCTGGAGCACCTGTGTGGACGCCCCATCCAGCGAATCGGCCTCTCGGCCACGCAAAAACCAATCGAACGCACGGCGAATTTCCTCATCGGATCGGCATCAGGCGCGGGCTGCGAAATCCTCGACGTGGGCCACGCGCGCGAGCGTGATCTGCAGATCGAGCTGCCGCGGACGGAACTCGGCGTCGTCTGTATGCACGAACAGTGGGAGGAAATCAACGAACGACTAATCGAATTAATTCACGAACATCGCACGACGCTGATTTTCGTCAATACGCGACGTCTGGCGGAGCGGCTAACGCACCAGCTGACCGAAAAAATTGGCGAAGGACACGTCGACAGCCATCACGGCTCACTGTCGTCAGTCAAACGGTTAGAGACCGAACGAAAGCTCAAAACAGGCGAACTCAAAGCGGTCGTGGCGACCGCGTCATTGGAGCTGGGGATCGACATCGGTTACGTAGATCTCGTGATTCAAATCGGCTCCCCTCGCGCGATTTCGACGTTCTTGCAGCGTATTGGCCGTTCGGGGCATTCGCTTGGCCTCGTTCCGAAGGGCCGCCTCGTCGCCCTTTCGCGCGACGAGTTGATGGAATCGCTGGCCCTGTTCCGAGCCGTGCGTCGCGGCCTGCTCGACAGTGTGCCGATTCCCGAGGCGCCGCTCGACATCTTGGCGCAACAGATCGTCGCCGAAGTCGCCGCGGACGATTGGGACGTCGACGAACTTTTTGCGCTCGTACGTCGAGCCTATCCGTATCAGCATCTGTCGCGGACTGAGTACGACCGGACGGTCGAATACCTGTCGGAAGGCATCGCCCGCGCGACGGGACGCGGACGGGCCTACTTGCATCACGACCACGTCGGCCGCCGGTTGAAGGCACGCAAAGGAGCGCGGTTGGCGGCAATCGCCAACGGCGGAGCGATTCCCGAAACGGGTACGTACCGGGTTGTGGCGGAGCCGGATGAAACCGTCGTGGGAACGCTCGATGAGGATTTCGCCGTCGAAAGCATGCGGGGCGATATCTTCCTGCTCGGGAACACGTCGTGGCAGATTCTGCACGTCCGGGGCGGCGAGGTGCGCGTGCGTGACGCACATGGGGCTCCTCCGACGATTCCGTTCTGGTTCGGCGAGGCGCCCGGTCGCTCGTTCGAGTTGTCGCAGGAAGTCTCGAACTTCCGAGAAGACCTGGAAACCCAGTTGTCGGACCCGCCGGCCGCGGAGCGATGGGTGATCGCGGAGACAGGCTGCACTGCGGAAGCGGCCCGACAGGCGGTCGCCTATGCAATCTCGGAGAAAGTGGCGATCGGCCTGTTGCCGTCCTGCCGCCGCGTGGTTTTCGAGCGATTTTTCGACGAAACGGGCGGAATGCAGCTCATGGTGCACGCCCCCTTTGGCGGAGCCATCAACCGCGCCTGGGGCTTCGCCATGCGCAAGCGGTTCTGCCGCTCGTTCGACTTCGAACTGCAGGCGACGGCCGACGACGACGGGTTCCTGCTTTCGATCGGTCCCCAGCACAGTTTTCCGCTCGAAAGCCTGTTTCCAATGGTGACGTCGCACAACGTGCGCGAACTGTGCGAACAGGCCGTCTTGCGGATCCCCATGTTTCAGGTCCGCTGGCGCTGGAACGTGACTCGGGCCTTGCTGGTCCTGCGACGGAAAGGAAGCCAGAAAGTTCCTCCGGCACTCCAGCGGTTCCGTTCGGAGGATCTGCTCTCGGCCGTCTTCCCGCGACTGACGGGCTGCCAGGAACACTCGGCGGGCGAAATCGAGCTGCCCGATCATCCCCTCGCACGACAGACGATGGAAGACTGCCTGCACGAGCCGCTCGACATCGAGGGACTGAAAGAGGCACTCCGCAGCGTGGAGCGAGGCGAGATCACGTTCGTGGCCCGCGACACGCGCGAACCATCTCCCTTTGCGCTCGAGATGCTCAACGCCAATGCGTATGCCTTTCTGGACGGCGGAGAGATCCAGGATCGGCGAGCACGAGCCGTCTCGACACCACGATCGGTCTCGCTTGAAGCCACTCGCGATTTGGGGCGGCTCGATGCGGGGGCCATCGCACAGGTTGTTCAAGAAGCGCAGCCATTCGTTCGCGATCGCGACGAGTTGCACGACGCATTGCTCAACCGCATCGTGCTGCCGGTCGATCAAACTCTGCCAGAGTGGAAAGCCTATTTCGACGAACTTGCCTCGCAAAGGAGAAGCGCCGAAATTACGTTGCGCGACGGACACCCCGATCGCCCGGCTCGGACGGCCTGGATCGCCGCCGAACGACTGCCCGCCGCACAGGTCGTCTTTCCGCAAGCTGTTCCCAGTCCGCCGATCGAAGCGCCTTCGACCGTGCGACACGATTGGACGTCGGTCGACGCGCGGGTCGCAATGGTCCGCGGCTTGATGGAGATTTGCGGACCGACAACGGCTCCAACTGTTTCTGACCGGCTGGCGATTACCTTGGGGCAGGCGGAGACCGCGCTTGAGGCACTGGAAGGAGAGGGGGTCGTGCTGCGCGGCCGCTTCACGCCGAGCGATGACTCCGCATCCCCGCCGGCCGGGCCGATCGAATGGTGTCACCGGAGGCTGTTGGCTCGCATCCATCGGCTGACGATCGACGGGCTGCGTAATCAGATTCAGCCGGTCGACGTCCGCACCTTCTGGCGCTTCCTGGCTCGGCATCAAGGGCTCGTGCCCGACGCAAAAAAGTCCGGCGTCAACGGCCTGTTCGACGTGATCGCCATGCTACAGGGGATCGACGCACCGGCCGTCGCTTGGGAGCGAGACTTACTTCCGGCGCGGATCCCGGCTTATCAACCGCAGTGGCTCGACGAGCTGTGTCTTGCCGGCGAGATCGGTTGGGGCAGGCTCTTTCCGCCGGCCCAAAATGGCGAGCACGGTCGGCCCATGGCGGCCATTACCCGGATCGCGCCGGTCTCCCTGTTTCTGCGATCGGACCTGGATTGGCTGTCGGCGACCCGATCGCGCGAGGCCCAGTTGGAACTCCTCACGAGTCCAGCCCGGCAGGTTTTGGAACTGCTGACGGACCAAGGGGCCATGTTTGCGGCCGACTTGGCTCGACAAACGCAAATGCTGCCGGCCCAGTTGGATGGAGTGCTCGGCGAACTCGTGACCCGCGGATTGGTGACGGCCGACGGTTTCGGCGGACTGCGGCAACTCGTCGGGGAACAAAGACGCCATTCTCGTTCAAATGCGCGGCGGCGCGCCGGGCTTCTGCGGAAACGCAACTCGGCCGGCGGGACTGGTCGCTGGTCACTCTGGCGACCGGGCGCACAGGCCGCCGATCCGGCGGCTCAGGATGGCCTCGCCGAACAATGGGCCTGGCAACTGCTCCGTCGTTGGGGCGTCGTTTTTCGCGACCTGCTCGCAAAGGAGGTTGGAGCCCCCAGCTGGTACGAACTTTCGCAGGTCTATCGCCGACTCGAAGCACGCGGCGAAATTCGTGGCGGGCGTTTCGTCGCCGGCGTGGGCGGCGAGCAGTTCGCCACGGCCGACGCGTTGCAGCAGTTGCGTGCTCTGCGAGAAAAGGCGTCGTCAGGCGAGTTGGTCATCATTTCGGCCGCCGATCCCACGAATCTCACAGGCATCGTGACCGACCAGCCGCGCATTCCGAGCACGGCGTCAAATCGCGTCGCTTATTTTCACGGCGCTCCGGTCGCCGCACTCAAGTCGCGCGAACTCGTCTGGCTGTGCGAGGTGAGCGAGGCAACCGCCGACGCGATCGCTGCCGCATTTGGGCAACCACGCCGCTTCCGAGAAGAAGGCGTGCCCGACACGGCTGAGTCGGAAACTCCGGCGACCGACGCGCCGGCGCACCCGCGTGACGCGAGGCGTCGATCCCGACGTCCGCACCGGCCTCCCTCCGGCATCCCGCGCCCCTTGATCCGCTAGCGGTGGCACGAATGTTGCCCGGCTAAAAGGCCGGGGCAATTCGTCATCGCATGGGATGAAGGAGTGGAGTAATGGCTAACTTAACCGGGTTTCGCGTGGCCGTGATTGCAACCGATGGCTTCGAAGAACAGGAACTGACCGAACCGGTCGGTGCTCTCAAAGATGCCGGAGCAAAGGTCACGATCTTGTCGCCCAAGTCGGGGAAGCTGCAGGCGTTTCGGCACATGGAAAAAGGGATCACGGTTCCGGCGAATAAAATTCTCGCGGAGGCCGACCCCGACGAATTCGACGGCGTCGTGCTGCCTGGCGGCGCTTTGAATGCGGACTTCCTGCGAGTGCTGCCCGAACTGCAATCGTTTTTGCGGACCATACAGGACGCGCACAAACCAATCGCGGCGATCTGCCATGCCCCCTGGGAACTGATTTCAGCCGGTCTGGTGAAGGGACGAACACTGACGAGCTATCACACGATCCAGGATGACATCCGCAACGCGGGAGGAAATTGGGTCGATCAGGAGGTTGTCGAAGACGACAATTGGGTGACGAGCCGCCAACCGGATGATCTTCCGGCGTTCAATAAGGCGATGCTCAGTTTGTTTTCAACGAGCACCGTGAGCGCACGGCATTAAGAGCTCGCGCCATTCGGCGGTCGTGGGACCGCGGCGGGTGTTTCGTTGAGCAGCACCACGCGCTCGACGAAGCGATCCTTTGTCAGCTCCTGAATCGCGCCACCGGGTGCCTGGAGAAAAATCCTCCGTCCATCCGTCGAAAGCACGTTACCGGCCGCATCAACGTCGTAGGTGAGGATTCCGGTTTGGATAACCGTCTCGTGGCCGTCGGCCGTCCGGTGCACGAGTTGCCAATCCCGGGGCACCAAACCGGCTGCTTCATCCTTAGAAGAACGGTCGAACATTTTTTTTCGGGTGTCGATCATCTGCCCCCACAGTGTGATGAGCCGGCTGTCGCCGGCCTCGGGACGCTGGGGCCCGCCCACGGTACGCAGGGGCCGTCCCGAAAACATCATCGAAATGAAATTGAGGAAATAGAACAGGGCCCGCGCGAGGCGGAATGGAAAAAAGATCACATCTTGAAGGTCGGTCCAGACGGTGGTCGGCCGCCGGCGAGGTCGATAGGGGCGCCGCACGAAATACAGCGAACCGTCCCCGCGGCTTTGCGGCTGGAGCAAATCTTCGTCGTCCGACGCGAGGATCTCCTCGATGTCCTTGCGATCCAGATCGAGACGGTGAATCGAGTAGGGGCCGAGACCGACGGCGCTACCATTGTCGTCTCGCAGCAACGCAGACGATTGGTAGATAAGTCGCCGGCCCTCGCCGTCGATCCAGCGCGGCTGTTCGTCAATCGTATCTCCCGCGGTAACCTCCGTCGGAAATCGTCCGTCCGGCTCGGTGACGACAAGGTGCTTCGTCGCGTCCTCATGAGCAACTGACATCGCAAAGCTTCCCGAGCGGCCATGCTGGGCCAGGTCGCCCGCCTGGAAATCAGTTCGGTGAAATAGACGGCTCTCCTGCTCCGTGTCGGCCGCGTAAGAGAAAAGTCCGGTCACGCGGCCGAGTCCAAGCAGATAGGCCAACTGCCCGCCCGCGGGTCCGCGGTCCAAACTCAAGAAGCGAATCGGTCGCTGCCCCTTCGTGGGTTGCTGCCATTGCGAAAACTGTGGCGGGGAAAAGCCCATATTTCCCCAAATGCCGCTGTGCTCCTTCCAACCGCTGACTTGCTGCTGCCGGGCCTGGCGTTCCTCGAAGTCGCGAGCGAATGGACTGAGAACTTCGGTGGGCACGCCGTCGTCACCGAGGAGGAAGAGCTGGCCTTGGCAGATGTAGGCAATCTTTGGCACAAATCGCTCCGGAGCGCGGACACAAGCCGACAATCCTCAGCAAGATACGCGGTCGCAGAGCGCGAATCCAGCGGCTTTTTTGCCCGGCTCGCGATCAATCGGCGAGCGCCCGCGCGACGTCGGTGCGGTAAGCGGCCAGTCCCGGCACAACGCCGACGAGTGAAGCCAGAGCGATGAGTGCCGGCAGCAGGACCAGCTCAATCGGCTCGAAAGCAAACGGGCTGATCAAGATGCCGGTCTGTTGCTGCACGATCGGGGCGGCGGCAAACACGAGGGCGTGCCCCAGCAGGATGCCGAAGATTCCGCCGCCGAAGCAGAGCAGGATCGACTCGGCCAGAATGATGGAGAAGACCGTCCGTCGCTGCGCCCCCAAGGCGCGCATGATGGCAATCTCTTTGCGGCGGTCCGACATCGAGTTGTAGATGCTGACGAAAATTCCCACCCCCGAGACGATAATGATCAGGCCCGTCATCACCACAAGCACGGTCCGCACATTGCCGAGAATATCGGACATCAGCCGCTGCATGGGCATGATCGGGTTGACGGCTTGCACTTTGTGGCCGCGTTTCATTTCGCCGCTGAACATGGCGGCGCCCGTCATGCTGTCGCCCTTCATGTTGACGAGAATCGCCGTGACCTCCTTCTGCACGTCGCAGGCCCCGTGATGATGGTGATGGTGGGCGCCTTTCACGGCACGCTTCTCTTCCTCTTCGTCGGCCTCGGTGATGCCGCACTTCTTTCGCCACTCGGCGGTGGCCGCGTCGAGAGCCGCGTCGTTGGTGGGTTGGCCGCTGAACTCGTGCCAGCGTTTCACCGCCTCCTTCATCGGCGCGTCGTGGCCCGAGATGGCGTAAAAGCCGTTCAGATGAATGAAGACCGTTTTGTCGTTCGGCGTTCCGGTCGGGGCAAGCACTCCGGTGACTGTGAATTGCTCATCGTGAACGTGCGACTCGGCTCCGCCGTGCACCAGCCGAAATTGGGTCCCGACATCCCAGCCATTCGTTTGATAGACCTGTGAGCCGATGATGGCGTCGAAAGACTCCGTGAACGTTTTGCCGCGGATCATAAACTCGCGGCCGGGTGCGTATTCGTTCTGGAAGTAATCCTCCGTGGTGCCCACGATCGGGAAGCCTCCCTGCTGTGTCGTGTCGCCCAGGCAGACCGGGATCGCCACACCGATTCGCGGGTCTTTCTTGAGTTCCTCGTAATAGAGATACGGCAAATTCTGCAGCGGCGCGCCCACGCGGTAGATCGTGTTCAGCACCAGCTGCATGTCGCTCCCTTTGGGCCCCACGATCAATTGATAGCCGACCGCCTGCTGGTTGAAGACGCGGTCCATAATGCCGTAGATCACCAGCACGGCGACCATCAGCATCACGCCGAGCGACACGCTAAAGGCCGTCAGCGACGACGACAGAAACCGCTGGCGAATGCTCTTGCCGGCGATGGCGAACAAATTCATCGGGGGGCTCCGGCGGCGGCGCGGTTGAAGTTCTCGAGCCGGTCGACGCGCGGGAAACGGGAGGCGACCTCGGTCGAGTGGGTCACCATCAAGAGGGCCACGTTCGACTCGGCACACGCCTCGCGGATCAGGTCGAGGATCAGGTCCTGATTGCGGACGTCGACATTGGCAGTCGGCTCGTCGGCCAAAAGGAGCTTCGGCCGATTGGCGAGCGCTCGCGCCACGGCGACGCGTTGCTGCTCACCGACGGAAAGCTGCGGCGGTCGATGAGTCGTGCGGTGACCCAGGCCCACGCGATCGAGCAGGTCTTTCGCCCGTTTCGCGTCGACTCGTTTGCCTGAAAAGCTCATGCCCAAGAGGACATTTTCTAAGGCAGAGAACGCGGGCAGGAGGTTAAAAGTCTGAAAGACGAAACCGATGCGCTCGGCCCGAAATCGATCGCGGGCGACTTCCGGCAGGCGGGTGATCTCCGTTCCGTCGACCGACACGCTGCCCTGATCAGGCGTGCTGATGCCGGAAATCACGTTCAAGAGCGACGTCTTCCCGCCGCCGCTAGCCCCCACGAGCACGACCTGCTCCGCCGGGCCGATTTCAAAGCTCTCGATGTCGAGCACTGTCAGAACGTTACCGTCCGGTTCGCGGTAGGTTTTGATGACATTCTTGAGTTGCAACGACATGAAACGTCCCAGCAGCCTTCGGAGCTCTCGCCACCCTGCATCGCTTACGTCAGATCTCTGTGTCTCGTTGGAGCGTTCCTACTTTACTCCGGCTGCCATCCCGCCTCGCCGATGAGTTTCACGAACCGACATCCGCACAACGGCGTGATTCTTGGCCCGGAATCGGTCTTTTCCACCAAAACCAGTTCCTGCGTCGAATCATCGCCGACAGGTGCGATCAAACGTCCCTCTGGCTTGAGCTGCTCGTAAAGCGGCCGAGGGACAGACGGGGCGCTCGCCGTCACAAGGATGCGATCATACGGTCCATGCGCGGGATTGCCGAGGGTGCCGTCTCCCAATAGGAAGATGACATTTCGTATGCCAAGCTCGGCCAGCACGTGCTGGGCAGATTCAGAGAGCGCTGCGATCCGCTCGATCGTAATGACCGTGCCGCACAGTCGCGACAGAATGGCCGCCTGGTAGCCGCTGCCGGTGCCGACTTCCAGCACTTTCTCATCACCAGAGAGCCATAGCTCCTGAGTCATGAGCGCGACGATGTAGGGTTGGCTGATCGTTTGGCCGTTGCCGATCGGCAGGGCCGAGTCTTCGTACGAAGCAGCGCGGAGCGCCTCGGGCACGAATCGATCGCGCTCGACGTCTTCGATGGCATCGAGCACCATCGCGTCGGTGATTCCGCGCTGCTCGAGTTCCTCGCGCAGCTGATGCCGAAGCTCTGCGGTGGTAATCAAGCCGGTTGCATCCCCGTCGGCCCGGAAGGTGGGACCGCGGTCTCAGGCTGCCAGTCGATAAGTTGAAGCTCGACGCTTTCGTTCCCGCGAAAGCGATTGATGCAGGGAGCGAAGCTGATCGAGAACGGGCGTCGCAATTCGGCGATCTGGTCGGCCCAATCGGCCCGCGAAAAGGCGACTGCTCGCAATGTCGTATTGAAGTGGCGCACGCGCAGCGAGAGATGGCGCTCGCCCTCCCCCATTTTTTTGGGAGGCTCCGCCAGCTCCACGCGGGTGGTCGCAAACACGGGGCGCGGATTGTCGTGCCCGAAGGGGCTGAGCCGGTCGAGTTCTTTCACCGCATGCGACGTGACGTCGCACAACCGCACCTCCGCGTCAATTCGCAGGTCGGAGGCGCCGGCCGCCGGTGCGTGGTTCTCACCGACGTAACGGCAAAAATCTTGTCGAAAGGCGTCGATCCGGTCAGGCATGATCTTTAAACCCGCGGCGGCTTGATGTCCGCCGTACGAAACCAAGTGCGATTCGCAAGCAGCAAGGCCCGCGTGCAGGTTGAAACCGCCGTGGCTGCGACCGGATCCCTGGCCGATGGCCGTCTGCGCGTTGACCGCGATCAAGATCGCCGGCCGCCCAAAATGCTCCGCCACGCGGTTCGCGACGATTCCGATTACTCCGGGATGCCACTCGTCGCAATGAAGAATGACGGCAGCCGCGTCGTGCCATTCCGGCCGATTCTCCATCTGCTCACGGGCCTCTTTAAAGATCCGCTGCTCGACGGTTCGCCGGCTCTTGTTCAATTGATCGAGATAGCTCGCCAGCGAGGCAGCCCGATCGGCGTTGTCGGTCGTGAGCAATTCGACGGCCAGTCGCGCTTGGCCCAGTCGCCCGGCGGCGTTGATCCGGGGAGCCAGGGCAAAGGCGATCTGGTCGGAATCAATTGTCGACTGCCCGGCC
>CAYWOV010000035.1:0-11137 GCA_964459965.1 uncultured Planctomycetaceae bacterium
GGATACTGCCTCGATCGGGCATTGGAATCCCGGTGGCTTGACAGCAATCAGTGAGCACTTGATGTGCGAGATAAGCCGTTCGGTCGTGTTACCCAGCACGACGCTGCCCAGGCCGGAGCGAGCCGCTGTCCCCATGACGACGAGATCAATCTTCAGGTCATCGATGGCCTTTAAGATCGCCTCGTCCGGCGGGCCGTCAACGATGTGGACGTGGATGCCGTGCTCCAATCCGCCTCTCGCCACGCGCGCAAGCTGCTCGTGGATTTTCTTTTTAGTTTGGGCACGCTGCTCTGCGATGTAGTCTTCTACCATTTGGCCGGGGACTCGGCCGTACCAGGAGGGAGGGCCGACAAGGCCCTCCAAAACGTGGAGCACGTGCAGGCGCGTATCGACCAGCTCTCGACCCTCAACAGCAATCCGTAACGCCTCGAGTGAGACATCGCTGAAATCGCTGGGGATTAAAATCTCCTGGTGCTCCCAGTTCGCATCGGGCCGGGCGACCCATACTGGACACGGACAATGGCGCAGCAGCTTCATGGCGGTTGAACCGAAGAAAATTCGCCCGACATAACCCAGGTCGCGCGTTCCCACAATGACAAGGTCATGGTTATCATTCTGCACCTGTCGGCAGATTTCCTCCCACGGAGTACCGAAAACAAATTTGGTCCTGGCGTCGACTCCCTCCTTCTTCGCTTGTGCGATGAGACGGTCGAAGATTACGTTCGCCTCTCTCGCCGACTGATCAGCGGCCTGCGACAATTGTTCCTGCAGCAGGTCTTGAATGAACGGGGAAACCGTGGCAGCTGAAAGGATCGTCAGTTTTCCTCCCGTGTGTGCCGCCAGCCAAATCGCCCGTGCAATTGCCCGCCGGCTTGGCCTGCCCAGCGCGCCGGGCATTTGTGGGTCAACGTTCGTCAGGTCAACGCCGACCAAGATGTTGCGAAATCGTTTCATGGCTCAATTGCTCCTGGATGACTCGGATTGCAGGGTTGGGCGAGCGTCGATGAAGACGTCGACAAGCTGGCCGATCAGGACTTTCTTTTCCTTGACCATCTTGTGACCTGGATCGATTGCATAGATCACCTGTACGACGCGGGTATCAACACGCTCCGCATTGAGCCCCGTCAATGAAACCTTGGGCACGACGTAGGGTTCGACGCGGACGAAGGACATTGGGATCTCCTCCTGTGTGACGTCGCCCCGTATCTTCGCGCGAGCCGGTCCGGCCAGTTTCAGGCGCGGGATATCTTCCTCATCGACGTTGACGCGGACATGGAAGGGCGACAAGTTTCCCATCGCGACGAGCGCCTGGCTCCCCGACGTTGCCACATATTCGCCAGGCCGAATGTTGACCTGAAGAATCGTCCCATCAACAGGAGCCCTCACCTGCAGCATCGCAAGGGTCGTCTTATCTTGTTCGACTTGTGCCTTAGCGGTGTCGACTGCCGCTTGGGCGACGTCCTTGTCAGCCTCCCAGGCCCCCGCCTTGAGCAACAAGAGGTTCGCCTTAGCCTGAGCCAACTGTGCCAGTCCGTTGTAATAGGCCTGCTCTGCACTCACCAGGTTCTCCGGGCTGGCGGCACCTTTGGCAAATGCGTTCTTGGTGCGTTCGTACTCATCCTTCTGCTGTCGCGATGTGGCTTCTGCGGCTTTGACCAGCGCTTCGCTCGGCGGCACGGTTTCGGCCCGGGGTTGCAGTTGCAATTCCCGCAGGCTCTTCTCGGCCTGCACGACCTGGGCCTGCTTCACCTTCAGGTCGGCTTCGGTCGCGCGTTTGTCGAGTTCAAATAATAGATCTCCGGCCGCCACTGTCTGTCCGATGCAGACAGAAACCTTTGTGACGACTCCGGATAACTGCGAGCCAATCGAGATGACGCTCGTCGTGCTGGCCTCATTGTTGGGCTCGACGATGCCCGCTCCGGCTACCGTGTCGCCGAAGGGCGTGGTCGGCGGTGGCACGGGAGGGGGCGATTCGACCTGCGGCTTCTGAATGTAAAGCGCATGTGCGACGCCAAAACCGAGGAAAGCCACAGCCAACGCCGGTAGAACCCATCGACGAAACATCGGTATGCTCCTAAAGCGCATTGCGCTTCGTTTCAGCTGGATTGTGATTGCTCGAATCGTGCCTCAACCGACTCGTCACCGGCGACTCGGCCGTCTTCCAACGTGACGATCCTATCCGCAAACTCAAACACGCGTTGGTCGTGTGTGACGACCACTGTCACCCGATCCGGCTGAAGTGCAACCTCGCGGATCAGTGTCATGATCGCGTGACCGGTGCGGGCATCGATCGCGGAAGTCGGTTCGTCACAGACAAGCAAGCGCGGCTTATGGACCAAAGCCCTGGCAATCGCGACCCGCTGCTGCTGGCCTCCTGAGAGTTGCGAGGGCAAAGTATTTACCTTGTCCCCCAATCCCATCGAGTGCAGCATCTCACTCGCTTGCGCTACCGCCGCCGCCTTGGTAGAACCATTGATCACCAGCGGCACGGCCACGTTTTCAGCAGCTGTCAAAGCCGGCAGCAGGTTGAATTGCTGAAACACAAAGCCGACATTTTGTGCCCGAAATGCCCCCTTTTCGCGCTTTGAAAGCCGTGTCAGCTCCCTCCCCAGGACCGTCACCTCGCCGCTGGTAGGTTCGAGCGTCCCAGCAAGGATCGAGATAAGTGTGGTCTTGCCGCATCCGCTCGGACCGACCAAGAGCGTCAGTTCGCCGGGGAGAACTTCAACGTCGACTCCGCGAAGCGCCCGCACGCGTGCGTCGCCAGTACCGTAATCCTTGATCACGTTCCGGCACGTCACACCCTGTCCCACCAAAAGGTCCGTTGTCATGCTCCACCCTGAAAGACGATGGCCGGCTCGAGGACCAGAACGCGATGGATGCTCAAAATACTGCTGATGAGCGAGATAAACAGGACCGCAATTCCGGTTCCCGCGACCACTTGCCACGGAAGGAAGAAGGCCAAGAGCGGCATGCTCCTTTGGGCGATGATGCCGTAAATCGTGGCCAAGCCCACTCCCAGCCCGTAACCGATCCCCCCTACTAGCAGCGCCTGAGTCAGAATCATTCCCACCAGCCGACGGTCGCTCATTCCCATGGCCTTGAGCGTGCCGAATTGTTTCAGGTTCTCGACGGTGAACAGGTAAAACGTCTGCCCGGCAATGGCGCAGCCCACGAAAAATCCGAGAAGGACAGTCGTCCCGATGTTGATGGGGATCCCGGTGTGCTTCAGGTAATACATCATCGTGAGGTTCATGAATCCTTGCTTCGAGAGGGCCTGCAGACCGGTCTGAGCCTGGATCCGATGGGCAACATCGTCGACCGGTCGACCCGCTTTGCACTTGGCTAACACGAAGGGCATGAGCCGGCGAACGGCCGGAACAAGAAACACAGCCTGGCTGAACCGCGTATAAACGACCGGCATAGTCATCCAAGTTTGCGACGCCCGATAAACGCCGACAACGACGGCCCTGCAATCATTCATTTCGATGACCTTGCCCGTGTTCAACGGCTCGTCCGGCCACATTTGATGGAAGCCCGCTTCATCGACGATGATGGAATCGGCGTTTTGCAGGTCCCCCAGTTTTCCGACGAGCATCGTCTTTGGTGATCCGGCGAGTGTGGAATCATCGATTCCAATCAGAATCAGCGATTGGTAGTTGCCATTCGACAACTGCGCCTGACCCGAACCGCGATACAGGCTCACCGCCCAGTCCACGCCACTTACACCACGGACGCGGTAAAGGTCGTCGTCGGAAATCGCCTTGAGGTCATCGAAGTAACGCACATTCGGATTCATGACCCAGACATCGACGCCTTCGATATCGCGGATCTGACTTGTCGTGCGAAGCATGACGCCACAGAAGATTCCGCTTTGCTCTGTGATAAGCAACGATGCGAACGTGATCCCGAAGACAATGGCAAAGTACTTGCCACGGTCCCCGGTCAGCATTTTCAGTGCGATCCAGGTCATGTTTCTTACCAGTGCAAGATCGCGGCGACGGGCTCGCGCGAAGGGAGTGCCTTTGGATCGACGACGAAAACCGATCGCCCGTTCTCGATCGTTTTGGCAACCGCGAGGTCTAAAAGATCGATGTCGTTCGGTTGCCGGTCGCGGTGTACGGAGACCGCACCCGCTCCGTCGAACTGTCCCCAAATGTGTGAGCCGGATGCGGCAAACAGCACTTCCACTCGACCGTGATCGGTCGCCGGCAGGATCTGTTCAATGTGATAGGCGACTCGATCGGTCGCCTGCAGTTGGAGGTAGCGTTCGTGGGCCGCCTGAAGACTCGCCTGCCGATTTGGTCCCACCACTTCTAGTGCCCGCCGGTGCAGTTCGGATTCCGAGAGTGAATCCGGGCTGGCGATCACTCCCTCCGGCAACAGATATGGATAGCGGCACAGCTCCCGAAAGATCGGCTGCAGCAATTTCACGGCTGCAAGCACCAGCGGCGACGACTCATGGCAAAGCACCGGCTCCAAATGCAGAACGACGCTCCGGAGGTACTCCGTCAGCAGAGTCTTCTGATCGTCTTTAGCCATGCCATGACCGTGGGGAATGCCGACGCGGGTGCCTGAGAGGCCGCGTGTGGCCGAAGTGTGGTACTGCAATCCTTTGCCGAATTGCGTCCCTTTTTCCACGTCACGCAGGCTCATGGGAAACGGCTCAGGGAGCCGAACCGGTGTCAGTCTCTCTTCGTCAGCGCGGTAGAGGCGAACGTCGTTGGCGCTTACTGCCAAGACCAACAAATGCTCAGGCTCGCAAAAGGCTCGCACCAGCGGAGTCAGATAGAACCGGGTTTCCACGGCGACGAATTCTTCGAATGTGACGTGCGAGCGTGTCCAGTGGAGCATCTTCGGCTCGATCAGGAGAACCAGCCCTTTTTTCCCCGTGAAACGCCAGAAGAGACTATTTGTTTCCAGCGCCCGCGTTTCTTCGAGAAGTGCGTCGATTTCGGCTTGCCGCATCCCCCGCGAGCGCAAGACATCGTGAGCTTGATTCAAGAGATTCTTCAGACGGATGACATCCTGCTGGGAATCTTTTGGGGAACCATGCAGGGGCATATAAATCGAGACGCATTGGCCGTTTCTCGATGTGGCTAACGCTTTCAACTCTTCGGGCCGGATGCCGATCATTTCGTTCTCCTGTCGCACATTTCCCACATTGCGTTCCCTTCGTTGTCATTGCCGTGTGGGAACCCGAAGCACTTCTAATGCCGAGTCGCTGGCTGCGCGAAAGGGCCAATCGATTGGCGTTTCGCACTGGTTGAATCAATGGGATCGAGAGCGGCTCGCCGGTCTTTCTGAAGCGACGGCAGATTCAAATCGTGCGAATTCGCACGGTGTGGACAGAATCGCACGGAATTGTCAACCGATCCTGAGCCTTCCGATGGCGATCGCGGTTTCGCCTCAAGGAAAAAATGCAAGCAACGCCGCGATTCAATGAGCCGTCCAAGCGTCGCAAGGGCGACGCTCCGCAATCGGTACAGAAGATGCGAGTTAAGGGACGCGGTTGTCGGCGGTGTTGCTCCCGCCACTGCCGTCACACTTCTTCCTCGGGAGCAAACCATAGGAAAAAGGAACGTTGTATGGCCGCCACTCAGACCTTTGACACTCACGTCACGTTGACTCAAGAGGAAAAGGATTACCTGGTGAGGGTGCTGCAAAACGCCATCGGTGAGACTCGCGTCGAGGCCCATCACACGCATACCCCGCAGTATCGAGAGCGTGTCCTGGACGAAGAAAAGTTGATCCGCGGGCTGCTGACAAAGGTGGAGAAATCGGCATGACTGCCAATATCGGGTCTGCCACAGCAAGCTCGGCGCCGCCGATTGGAAGTGAACCGGCGACATGCCGTGTGGTGGTATTCGGGCACGTCGAGGATCCTACTGAATTCAAGCAGATCCTGACGGAGCGCGCTGGTCTCCATTCAGACGATGCTATGGCTGCAGCTCGAAAGGTGCCGGGCATTCTGCCCATGCGATTGTCGCGGGCGGAGGCAAGGGCAGTCGTGGATCAGGCGAACCAGTCCGGCTTTCGAGCGATTTCGTTGCCGGAGGCGGCCGTGCCGAGGCTCGATCGGGCCGAGACGATTCATCACGTGCGCTGCCAGCCAGAAGGGCTGGAGTTGCTGGAAATTCATGGAAGGAGCAAGAGACTGATTCCTTGGTCCGATTTGTCGCTGCTCAGCGCGGGATGTGTTCCTTGCGAAGATGGTCAGCGATTTTCGGCCGAGCCGCAGGTGGTCGTCCACGCGGCGCCCAATCCGCATCGAGCTGCGATCGAAGCGGGTCGCCGCGAGGGGCTGGTGCTTTGGATCGCCTGTGAGCGGCCGCGGAACGTCTATCGCCTGATTCACAACCAGTTGAATTACGAGTATCTCGGTACGTCCAAGACGGCCTCCGCGACACAAAACTTCCGCCTGTTTGTCAATGACCTCGCTCAGCGAGCACGTCAGGTTTATTTGACGCCTGCGACTCGGGCTTTCCTTCGTCACGATCTTCAGCGGCACTTCGAGTTTCATTCAGTCGACGAGCTGCGCGACGACACAGCTTTTCACATCCTGGTGCTTCGCAATTGTTTGGGCTCCGCCGACGCCGACACGAAATCTCGGGCTTACGAAGCGCCATCAACAGCCAATCCCCTTACTGCAAAGGTAACCGGCAATGACGACCATGAATCGCACTGAGATCCATGCGGACCACAGCCATTGGCAAAGTGATATTCAGAGCTGGCATGAGGATCTCGAAGCTTGGCGGAAACAGCAGGCCAAGCTGTTGGTCGACTTCGAGGGCGCGCTAGGCGCCCATGTCCAGTCGATGAAGGAGCATTTGGGAGCAATCGAGCGCCATGTGGAGGTCGTCCGCTGCCATGAAAGGTTCATCGCGGAGCGTGAACAGTCTTCGAGATCGGGCCCTGGGGAGATCGAGGCGCGTATGGCCAAAGCTCACGAAAAAGGGCTCGCAACGCACGAAGAACTGCGTCGCACGCACCAACGAATGAAAGGCGATCACCACGAAGCCATGGCCAAGCTGATGGTCGTCTTACAGATCCTTGCGCATCCCGAGGAACGATGATCCACGGCCATACCGTGCGGTTCTGTCTCAGTCGGTCGCGAGTATTGATCCCCTTCGCACGCCTGGAAACGCATTCCTCGCCTTTTGCTCATCGAAATTAGCCGTTTCATTCCCTGATCACGACGATTTTCATAGTTGATCGACTGATTGTGTCGTTGGCACACGATGTGCGTTTCTTGCAAATGGCCGACGTCCAAGAAGACACAACCAATCGAAAGGGGGGAAGACGCATGAGCGCAAATTCATCCCCGGCTAATTGTGAATTGTGTTCACAGAACCAAATCGACCTCGCACAAATGGAACAATCATTGCGATGCCGGCTCGGCCACCACGTTCAGGACTTGCGGATTTGGACTGAACCGCATGGGCTCGTGATTACCGGGTGCACGCGTTCCTATTACGACAAACAGATGGCTCAGCACCTTGTCCGCGAGATCTTCGACCAGGACGTTGCCGACAATCGCATTGCAGTGAACTCAGGGCTTGCGGAGACCCGTACAGGCCATAGCATTGAACTCCGCAAACATCAGGTCGAGGGCGGATTGACCGCACGACACTGCCCACATCGGCAGCACTTTCCAAGATAGAACAGTCGACAATTGACGAAGGAGAATCGAGCAATGACAACGGCAACCGTATCCGAATTGCAATACGACCATAAGCACTGGCTTCGTGATATTGAACGCTGGAACTTCTATCTCGACGCCTGGCAAAAACAACTCCACGACATGACACGCGAGTACCGGCGACTGCTGAAAATGGTGGAGCAGTACGGCGACGACCTCGAAGAGTTCAATGACGCGGTCGAATCGCATCGCAACCGCCTTGTTGCCGACGAGCGCGCCATGGTCGAACATCACCGGCCCCTTGAGGTCGATACCGAACTCGGCAACAGCCACGAGACCAACGCCATTCGACACGAAGATCTCTACAAGACACACGAGCGGCTCAAGCAGATGCAGCACACTCTCTCGATGGGGCTCGCCGTGATGAAGCACGAACCCTTTCGCGGCGAGTAGCCGCCTGAATCGGTCTTCCGTCCTCTCCGGGGACTGAGGGATGCGGGTGTTCTCTTCCGCACACGCCGTTCCCGGTTCCCGGTGAGGAGGGAGTTGCTCTGGCCGCCTTTTGCCTTGTCCATGCTGAAAGGGATCACACGATGAGCGCCGTTCCCCAATACGTTCGCTGGTTTTCCGAAATTGGTATCGGCGATGTCCCGAGTGTGGGCGGCAAGAATGCGTCGCTCGGCGAGATGTATTGCGAACTCGACCGTTCGGGAGTCAAGGTTCCGAACGGGTTCGCCGTGACCGCCGACGGTTATCGGCATTTCTTGCGTTCCGCCGGATTGGATCGATTAGTACCGGACCTGATGGCCGGACTCGATACGGGAAACGTCGAAAACCTGCGCCTGCGCGGACGACGTATCCGCGATGCGGTCGTCGCGGCCCCGTTTCCTGCGGATCTTGAGAACGAAATCGTCGCGGCTTACGACCAACTCGGCGGAAATCCAAATCATCCCCTGGACGTGGCCGTGCGCAGCAGCGCCACCGCAGAGGATCTGCCGGACGCTAGCTTTGCGGGTCAGCAAGAAACGTATTTAAACGTGCGCGGCCGGGAGCCTCTCTTGAGTTCCTGTAAGCGTTGCTTCGCCTCGCTCTTTACCGATCGAGCCATTTCGTACCGTGTTGATAAGGGATTTGATCACTTCCAGATCGCCCTTTCGATTGGGGTCCAGCGGATGGTCCGCTCAGACCTGGCCGCAGCGGGCGTGATGTTCACGCTCGACACGGAGACCGGTTTCCGCGACGTCGTGCTCATTAATGCCGCCTATGGATTAGGCGAAAATGTGGTCCAAGGTTCTGTCAATCCGGACGAGTTTTACGTCTTTAAAACGACTCTCGGCCACGGATTTCGACCGATCCTCGAGCGGCGGATGGGGAATAAGGAATTCAAACTGATCTATGACGAGGGGGGCGGACGCATGACTCGCAACGTGCCCGTTCCACCCGAGGACCGGTCGCGATTTGCGATCAGCGATGAGGAGATCCTTGCCCTTGCCCGCTCTGGGTGTCTCATCGAAGAGCACTACTCGAAAAAGCGCGGACGGCCGACGCCGATGGACATCGAGTGGGCCAAAGACGGACTCACCGGCGAGCTTTTTATTGTCCAGGCGCGTCCGGAAACAGTCCAAACGCAGTGTTCCGCACAGAGTTTTGCGATCTATGAGTTGAAACAGCATAGCGAAGTGCTTGTCCGCGGCCGAAGCGTCGGGGAGCGGGTCGGAAAGGGAATCGTGCGCGTGATCCCGACGGCCGCGCATCTCGAGCGCTTCAACGCGGGAGAAGTCTTGGTCACCGATAAGACCGACCCCGATTGGGAGCCGACGATGAAGAAAGCGGCGGCCATCGTCACGAACCGGGGAGGCCGGACGTGCCATGCCGCCATCGTCAGCCGAGAGCTCGGCATCCCCGCCATCGTCGGTACGGAACAGGCAACTCAAATCTTGCGGGACGGGCAGCCGGTCACGGTCGCCTGCTGCGAAGGCGAGACCGGCAGCGTTTACGCAGGCCTGCTTCCGTTCGACGTACGGAAGGTGAACTTCGAGACGCTTCCACGACCGCGCACGAAAATCATGCTCAACGTCGGTAATCCGGAGGAGGCGTTTCGCCTGTCGATGATTCCCAACGATGGCGTCGGCCTGGCTCGCGAGGAATTCATCATCTCGACCTATATCAAGATCCATCCCCTGGCCCTGTTGCATTACGACCGCATTACAGACGCGGAGACGCGCTCCGCGATCGATCGCATCACGTCGGGATACGCGGACAAGCCGCAGTTCTTTGTCGACAAACTGGCCGAAGGCGTCGCCATGATCGCGGCCGCGTTTTATCCCAAAGACGTGATCGTCCGTCTCAGCGACTTCAAGACGAACGAGTACGCGAATCTCATCGGCGGCCGGGATTTCGAGCCGGTCGAAGAGAACCCGATGCTCGGCTTTCGCGGGGCTTCGCGGTATTATCACGAGCGCTATCGCGATGCCTTCGCGCTGGAATGCCGCGCGATGAAGAAAGTGCGCGACGAAATGGGACTCTCGAACGTCAAGCTGATGGTCCCTTTCTGCCGCACGGTCGAAGAGGGGCGGCGCGTAATCGACGAATTGGCGAAGAACGGCCTGAAACAGGGCGAAAACGGACTCGAGGTCTACGTCATGTGTGAGATTCCGAGCAACGTCATTCTGGCCGACGAATTCTCGGACGTCTTTGACGGATTCTCGATCGGATCCAACGACCTGACCCAACTTGTTCTGGGTGTCGACCGCGACTCGGAGATCGTGGCCCCCGTCTTCGACGAGCGCAACGCGGCCGTCAAAGCGATGATCGCCCAGGTCATCGAGACGGCCTGGCGCACGGGTCGCAAAATTGGAATTTGCGGGCAGGCTCCGAGCGACTATCCCGAGTTCGCTCAGTTCCTGGTTGAAAAAGGGATCGACAGCATCTCGCTCAACCCCGACGTCGCCGTCAAGACGACGCTGAAAGTGCTGGAAATGGAGCGTGCGATGGATCTCCCGGGGGCCGCCGTGCCGCGACGGCCACCGGCTCCTCGCACCGAATCGGGGCCGAGGCGGCCCGTCGCGACGGTCATGGAGACCCGAATTTAGGGAATATCCTCATCCCGATCCGCCGTCGATCGATCAAAAACCTGGTCATCAAAGTTGCCCTGAAGCAAAGGAACAGTCATGCGAATTGGAACACGAAGGATCCTGCCGATCGTCGTGCTGTCGCTTACCGCTTCCGGATTCTGGTTGGCCTGTCGGGCCGACGAGCCGCCGTCGCCAAGGGGCAGCGTGCGGCCCTTCATGCGGCTGAAACTCGAGGCCTCGAACCAAATCCTCGAGGGTTTGACGACCGAAAACTTTCAAATGATTCGCGAGGGGGCCCAAACGCTGCATAAAATGAGCAGCGCCGAAAAATGGCGGGTCAGTAATGACGTGCTCTATCGGCAATACAGCACGGAGTTCAATCGCGAGGCGGAACGGCTGCTGGAAAAGGCCAACGAGCGCA
>CAYWOV010000036.1:0-11007 GCA_964459965.1 uncultured Planctomycetaceae bacterium
GCCCTCGATCACATTTTTCGTCGCGGATTATTCGGCTGCGGGGCTCCGATCGCCGACCTGAAACGACGCGTGATAGCTCTCGCGGCCGGCAGCCGGCGCTGGCGGGGGGGCCGTCGGCGGCGAGGGCGTGGCTGGAATTGCAGGCGGAACGGGTTCCGGATTTTCCATTCGCTGCTGCAGCAATTGGGCGGGCTGACCCATGGCGCGGTACAGGCGGAATTGGGCCCGGTTGCTGTCGGCCACGGCGCCAAAGTAATCGGCGTAGGCCTGTGCCAGGCTTTGAATGGCGGCAATCGCCTCTTGCGGCCGCACGATCGTTTGCAGGAGATCGCCGGCCCGCCGGACTTGTCCGAGGCCGATCAGATTTTTGTTGTACGAGTCGACTGCGAGCCTGACCTGACGCTCGGCAATTTCGACGCGGCGCCGTGCCTGCCGCGCTTGCGCGTGGGCTCGCGAGACCTCGGCGGCGACCTGGTCCTGCTCGCGGAACAATTCGAGAATGGCCTGACAGTGCTCGGAATCACGCTGGCGAGCCCGGGCAATGTTGCCGAGACCCAGATTGTCGAGCTGCCACAGGATCTGGAGATCCCAGTCGCTGCGGGCCGAAGTGCTGCCCAGATCGCCGTTGTTGCCGCCCGCAGAGACGCCCGCCCCGAGCGTGCCCGTCACGGGGGTCGAAGCGCCGCGAAGCAAGATGCTGGGCACGAACGGTCGCAGTTTCTCCTGACGCAAGCGGGCCAGGGCCGCTTGCACCAGAGCCTGATCGGCGGCCAGTTCGGGCCGGCTCGATAAGCCGATGGTGATCAACTCGTCAATCGACCGTTCCGGCTCGATGAGCGTGATTTGGAGCTGGGGCGGTTCGATGGGCTCCGGCTGGGCGGCTGCATCAAGGCGCAAAATGCGGGCCAGTTCGGCCCCGTTCAATTGCCAGTTCTCCCTCGCGAAAATCTCGGCCTCCTGGCGGCGTGCCAGTTCCGCCTCGGCACGTACGATTTCAAGTTCCGGAAGGAGCCCCGCGGCCAGCGACTTGACTCGGCGAAGGATTTCCTCGGTCCGTCGCGTCGCATCCTGTGCGGCCGCCAGGTTGCCGCGAGCCTGTTGAACGAGGAAATAGGCATTGGTGACGGACAGCGTGGAGTCGTTCGTGGCCGCTTGCACATCGGAGCGTCGCGCGGCGAGCGTCTGACGCGCGGCCGCCGCAGAGAAAATAGCGTCGTTAGGCGAGACCATGGCGGAAGTTCCCAACCCGCTGCCGACGCCGAACATCGCGCTACTGTGACTGTTGTCGACGATCGCTCCGGTGGAGTCCTGAATGTCGCCGTCGTGGCGGAAATAGTCGCCGCCGATCGTGATCGAGGGGAGCCAGAGGGCGTTGGCCTGCAGCAGTTGGGCGCCGGCCCCTCGGACCCGCTCGTGCGCCAATTGCACGTCGATCGGCCGGCTGCCGGCAAGTTGCAAAGCGGTCGCCAGGTCGATGGGGAGCGGCCGGAGTTCCCGCTCGCCTACGGGTTTCGCCAACTGGACCCCGTCCGCCTTGATCCCTGAATCGGAATTTGGCGGTGTCGCGCTTGGAACCGGGCCGGGCTGTGCCAGGCACGCGGACGCCCAAAGCCACGCGCCGATCAAGCCAGCGGTGATTCCAATCCTTGGCATTGCCGATCGCATCAGAGGCCGCGCGGATTTCGGGCCGACCAGCTAACCAGCGGCAACGGCAAATGTTCCGCGCATGACGATGGTATCGACTCTTTCGATCGGGCAATCCAGCCGGGGCTGCCTAACGGCGCGAATTGATCGCGCGCGAACCAAAATAAGTTCACTATTCAAAGCGTCTTGCAGCCACCCTGTTCTCGCCTGCGGGCCGAATCCGCCCGCGCTCAGGGCTTTCACTTTTCGCGGTCGCGCGGCACTAGTACACCGTCCAACGCTAAATGGCAGCCACAACTGCGAGTTTCGCGGCCAAAAATCGGCAACAAAGCCTGTCAGATACAAGTGGTCGCACCACTAGAAGATAACCTGGAACCGGGTGAACAGGCTGTCCTGGCTTTTGAGTTCGTTGGCGGCCGTGCTGCCCAAGAGGACCGGCTGGCCGAACATGTCGTGTTCATAGTTGAACTGCATGCGGGCCCATCCGTTTTGATACCAGTTGAAGCCGAGAGTGAATTCCATCGCTTCGTTACTGTTATTTTTCGGGTTGACGAGCTGCGCGGCGCCTTTTTCAAACACGTCGTCGACAGTCAGCCGCGAAACGCGGGCCACGAATTCCCAGGCCCCGGGGCAACGGATCGGACAGCGAGGATCGAAGGGACGCAGCGGCATCAGTTGCTCGCTCCATGTCGTCCGCGTTTCGCCCGTGAGTAACGCAGTGCCCAAAAGGGTATAGCCGATCAGCGGAACGTCGATCACAAATTTAGAACCAGCCCCCGTTGCGGAGGGCTGCATTTGCTGATGTTCGTCGTAGTATTGTGCCATGAATCCGAACGGTCCGTAAAAGTAGGTCAATTCCGGACAGAGCCGCGTGCGATCGCCGTCGGCCCGCACGGTCGAGTTGAAGTTGAGGAACGGAACCGTGTCCGGCATCCGCAACGTGGCGGGATTGATTGCCTCCTGCTCGATGCCGAATCCGCCGGAAACGCCGGCGCCAAGATACCGCAACCATTCGGGCAAATCTTCGTCGTTCAAGGGGCGAACCGCGACGCGGCCGTCGACGTCTTTGTGATTGTTGAGGTCGGTGCTGTTGCCGTTAATTTCGCCATTCGAGATCGACACGCCGTAATCGAGGCGATTATTGAAGATCGATTCACCATGAACCATCGCGCCCAGGTCGCGTTGCGGGACGAGCTGATCCATGAGCGACCGTTCCAGCGTGGGCACGTAGCGGTCCTGGATCAATTGTTCGTAGCTGATGGGTTGTTTAAATCGGCCCACCTCGAGCTGGAGGGCGTCCCACCAATGAGCGTTCATGTAGGCGTCTTGTACGATCGTCGTCCCCTGTCCGAAGTCCGGCAGAAAGCGGAATTCGTAGTACTTGGCCAGAGTGGCCTCGAGACCGAAGCGCGCCCGACGCAGGAGGAACGTGTCGATGTCGGTCCGGTCGTTGGTGTTCAGGAACTCACGATAATCGAGCTGGACCTGACCTGTGATCCGCAAGGAGAATGCCTTGTCCGGTGATTGGATATAGAAGCCCTTAAAAGGCTCCTGAAATTCCAGAGCGGCGGTGCCCCCTTCGCTTCCGATCGGATTGAAGGCTGACGACTCAGGCACAACGATGCTTTGAGGAGCGTCGTCGGGAGCCGGAGGCACCTGGTATCCGGCTGCAGGGACGGCGGGCGTTTGCGCCTCGTGTGCCTGCAGTTGTTGAACCGTTGCTTCCAGGTCGTGGATCCGCTGTTCCAGATCGGCGGGATTCGAATTCGGGGTTGGCGACGTCACGCTCGTCTGAGGAGCCGTGTCGGACGCAACGGGCTGCGGCAAAGCGATTGGCTCGCTCATTTGCGGAACGACGATCGCGACTGACGCGGCGGTGTCAGGCGCAATTACGGCAGCGGATCCTGGAGGTGCAGGCGGTGGACTGACCGCGTCCTGTGCGTCGGCCGCGATCGCGAAAACAAGAAGCGAGCCGCAGCTCGCAGCCAAGCGTACCCAAGCTCGAAACGGCTTCGAGCATGTACGGACCGCCACCCGAACGTTGTCGACCCTCATTCTTCCCCCCAATTGGCCTTCGCTCTGATTTCGCGAATGAGCGTACGCATGAAGCCGCCTTGCGTCGCACTCGCTGAAATTCCCCTCAGATTCTCACGCAGACTCGCATAAGAGCAGCGAGCGCGGAGCCCCCAAACTAACAATCCAATCGTCACGATCCTGAAAACCGCTGTTGGCAATACGATCGGCAAACTCGGCAATAGAGGATTAATGAGATTTCTGCGAAAAACCGTCAAAGTCGACGAAATATACGCAGTTCATGTCGTGTATTCTTTTCGACCGGGCCGCGTGCGAACGTAGACAGGCGGAACAGGGAGTTCGCGGGACGCAAAATTGTCAGCGGACGATCGGAGAATTTTAAGTCTTTGTTTGCATTATCTTACGGGATCGTCAAAGTGCCCCGGCAACGCCGGCGGGCAGCTTCGGGGTCGCTTGTTTTTTTTGTCGCTTGACAGGTAACCAAACGCCGATTCATATATCACTTACTGAATAGTGAATATTTCTTGGTCCGGCGGTTTCCGACGGATCCCGAAATTTTTGCGTCCGGTTTGGTGTGTATTTGGGAGAAAAAGGTTATCCTCGCGGCCCAGGAAGACTTTGTCGTCTCCGCGTCGCGAGGACTCAACAACTCGTCAGCGATCCTGACGCAGCGGTTGACAGATCGCAGGAGACGATTGATGGCAGTCTTTGCTGACAATGTGGAGTCGATCGGCCGCACACCTCTTGTGCGGATTAACCGGCTGGTTGGAACATCGAAGGTCAATCTGCTCGCGAAGATTGAGGGACGCAATCCTGCTTACAGCGTGAAGTGCCGCATCGGAGCGGCCATGATTTGGGCTGCGGAAAAGGAGGGCCGGCTTAAGCCTGGACAGCACGTGATCGAGCCCACGAGCGGCAACACGGGCATCGCGCTGGCATTCGTCTGCGCCGCCAAGGGCTATCCGCTCAGCTTGCTCATGCCCGAATCCATGTCACTCGAGCGGCGGCATCTGCTCAAGTCATTCGGCGCGAACCTGATTTTGACCCCCGCCGGCGAAGGCATGCGTGGCGCGATCCGGCGGGCCGAGGAGATGGCACAAGACCCCAAGTATTTTATGCCTCAGCAATTCAAGAACCCTGCAAACCCTGAGATTCACTTTCGCACCACCGGCCCGGAGATCTGGGACGACACCAACGGCGCGGTCGACATTTTTGTCTCCGGCGTCGGCACTGGCGGCACCATCACCGGCGTTTCGCGCTATATCAAAGGCACGCGCGGCCACAAGTTGTGGTCCGTCGCCGTCGAACCGATTGAAAGCCCGGTTCTCTCCGGCGGCGCGCCGGGTCCGCACAAGATTCAAGGAATCGGCGCGGGTTTTGTCCCAGACACGCTCGACCGATCACAGGTCGACGAAGTGCTCACTGTTTCCAACGACGAGGCCATCGAAGCCACCCGCCGCACGGCGAAAGAGGAAGGGATTATCTGCGGCATCAGCAGCGGAGCGGCGATCCACGCCGCGCTCAAGATCGCCAAGCGCCCGGAAGCGAATGAAAAAACAATCGTCGTGATTTTGCCCGACTCCGGCGAACGCTACTTGTCCACAAAGTTGTTCGGGGAAGTGTAGTCCACTCAACACTCGAGCGATCATCGAAGAAGATTCCACGATGACTGACAACCTGGTGCAGCGGAGTGTGACGACGTCGGTCGCCAAGAATCTGGCGAGCACGACGAAGACGTCGCCCAAGATGATGTCGATCACCCCGCGGTGGCTCTTGAGCCTCTTGCCGTGGGTGCAGGTCAACGGCGGCATTTATCGCGTCAATCGCACGAAAGTCGAGCTGCCCAAGGCCGAGCGGATTGGGATCGACGTCTCGGACGGCACCGTTTCATTCGCGCCGGAAACGCTCCGCAGCGTGCCGCTGTTCTCGAAGCTTCCCGAGGCCATCGTCTCGCGCATGGCCAGCAGCTTTAAGACGGAAGAAGTCTCGCTGGGCAACCCTCTGCTCGTTGAGGGGGGCGAACTGAGCAAGTTTTTCATTATCGCCCAGGGACAAGTCGAGGTGTTGAGCAAAGGCGCTCATGGCAGCGATTTGCGGATTGCCCTGTTAACCGAAGGGGAGTTCTTCGGCGAAACCGATCTCGTTTCGGACAAACCGTCGGACGTCACCGTTCGCACGATCACGCCGTGCATCCTGTTGACGCTCTCCCGCAAGGATCTCGACGCGGTGCTCGCGGAACTCAAACAAGAGGACGAGTTCAAGCGAGTCGTCGCCGAACACATCGAGCTACGCTCAACCGTCAACCGCTACGGCGAGCGGAACATCGATCTCGTCTCCGGTTTTGCCGAGAACGTCGAGATCCCCGAGACATTCGTCGATTATTCGGCCAATCCGCGCGAGTATTCGCTCTCGGCCGTTCAGACCGTGGTTCGCGTGCACACGCGCGTTTCGGACCTCTATAACGTCCCGTACGATCAGCTCGAAGAGCAGATGCGGCTCACGATCGAGGGAATCAAAGAGCGGCAAGAATGGGACATCGTCAACAGCAAGAAATTCGGCTTGATCAATTCGGCCGACCCGGCCATGCGGATTAGTACGCGCTACGGCGCGCCGACGCCGGACGACCTCGACGAGCTTTTGGCTCTGGTCTGGAAAAAGCCGGCCTTCTTCCTCGCACATCCCAAGGCCATTGCCGCCTTCGAGCGCGAGTGCACCTGGCGGGGCATTCCGCCCGTCACGATGAGTCTGTTCGGCGTCCCCCTGATTACCTGGCGCGGCGTGCCGCTCGTGCCCTGCGACAAGCTCGAAATGAAGAGCCGTTACCTGTCGAATCAATGGTTCGGCACGACGAGCATCTTGCTGTTGCGCGTGGGCGAGACCGACCAGGGCGTCGTCGGCTTGCACCAGGCGGGCATTCCCGGGGAGATTCGGCCGAGCCTGTCGGCCCGGTTGATGGGGCTCGATAGCATGGGCGTCGCCTGTTACCTGCTGACGCTTTATTTTTCGTGCGCCGTGCTGACCGACGACGCACTGGGAATTCTCGAAAATGTCGAAGTCGGTTACTACCACGATTACGAGGGTCGCGAGCCGAAACGTTTTGAAGACGGTCTCGGCATCTGAGTCAGTGTCGCAATGAATGGCGGTTGATACACAAGACGTGTAGGAGGGACCATGTCCAACGGTTTGCTGCAGCGTAGCGTGACGACGTCGGTCGCCAAGAATTTGGCGGATACGACCAAGACGTCGCCCAAGATGATGTCGATCACCCCGCGGTGGCTCTTGAGCCTCTTGCCGTGGGTCCAGGTCGACGGGGGCACTTATCGCGTCAACCGTACCAAGGTCGAGCTCCCCAAGGCGGAGCGGATCGGCGTCGACGTATCGGGGGCGGCGGCTTCCTTTCCGTCGGAGTCCCTCCGCAGCGTGCCGCTGTTCTCGAAGCTGCCTGAATCGGTCATCAGCCGCATGGCCAGCCGCTTCAAGACGGAGGATGTTTCCCTCGGCAACAAACTGCTGGTCGAAGGTGAGGACCTGAGCAAGTTTTTCATCATCGCCCAGGGACAAGTCGAGGTCTTGAGCAAGGGGGTCCACGGCAGCAACCTGCGGATCGCCCTGTTGACCGAAGGCGAGTTCTTCGGCGAGATCGATCTCGTTTCCGACAAGCCGTCCGACGTCACGATTCGCACAATCACGCCTTGCATCCTGTTAACGCTCTCCCGCAAGGATCTCGACGCGGTTCTGGCCGAAATGCCCAATTTGAGCGATGAATTCAAAAAGGCCGTCGCCGAGCACATCGAGCTGCGTTCGACGGTCAACCGTTACGGCGAGCGGAATATCGACCTGGTCTCGGGGTTCGCCGAGAACGTGGAGATCCCGGAGACGTTTGTCGATTACTCGTCCAATCCACGCGAGTACTCGATGTCGGCGGTGCAGACCGTTGTCCGCGTTCATACGCGCGTCTCGGACCTCTACAACGGCCCCTACGATCAGCTCGAAGAGCAGATGCGGCTCACCATCGAGGGGATCAAAGAGCGGCAGGAATGGGAGATCGTCAACAGCAAGAAATTCGGACTGCTGCATTCGGCCGACCCGGCCATGCGGATCAGCACGCGCTACGGCGCGCCGACGCCAGACGACCTCGACGAACTTCTCGCCCTCGTCTGGAAAAAGCCGGCCTTCTTTCTCGCGCACCCCAAGGCGATTGCCGCCTTCGAGCGGGAATGTACCTGGCGCGGCGTGCCACCGGTGACGATGAATCTCTTCGGCACTCCCGTGGTCACCTGGCGCGGCGTGCCGCTGGTTCCTTGCGACAAGCTCGATGTCAAAGGCCGCTACTTGTCGAACCAATGGTACGGCACGACAAGCATTTTGTTGTTCCGCGTCGGAGAGGCCGATCAAGGGGTCGTGGGGCTGCATCAGGCAGGTATTCCAGGCGAAATCCGGCCGAGCCTGTCGGCCCGGCTGATGGGGCTCGACAGTTTGGGGGTCGCCTCGTACCTCTTGACTCTCTACTTCTCGTGCGCTGTGCTCACCGACGACGCTTTGGGAATTCTCGAGAACGTCGAAGTCGGCTACTACCACGACTACGAGCACCGCAAAGCACCGATCAAATAGCGTACCTGGATGGTAAGCGGATAAATGTATGACTGACCTTTCGCCCGAGTCGATCGCGCAAATCGCGACCCGGTTGTACAACGAAGTGCCCGGCGCGTATGTGGTGCCCAAAACGGAAACGGGCGTGCGCGACCTCCCTGCGGAATCGCCTAAATGGCTTCCCGGATCAAACCCCATGCCGTCCGATTCGCAAGCCTCGGTCCCCGCCGAGTCCCAGAGTAGCCCCGACGGATTGCGGGCTTTTGTGCAGGGCATCCGCAAGGGGCACCATCGTTCGGACACGGGCTTCCCTTCGGAGGAGAAACGCCGCGATGGGTGGCACGGATCGCCGAGCGCTCCCTCCGTGCCGGTCGAAGGCTCGCGTCCGCTGGATATGCCGGCCATTCGCCGCGACTTTCCGGCGCTCAACCAGCGCGTGCACGGCAAGCCGCTCGTTTGGCTCGACAACGCGGCGACGACGCAGAAGCCGCATGCCGTCATCGAAGCCATTTCCAACTTCTATGCCAACGACAACTCGAACATCCACCGCGGCGCCCATACGTTGGCGGCGCGCGCGACCGACGGCTATGAGCAGGCCCGCCAGAAGGTTCAGACCTTCTTGGGCGCCTCGTCGGCGAAAGAGATCATCTTTGTCCGCGGGACGACGGAAGGGATCAATCTCGTCGCCCAAACGTACGGCAAGAAATTCCTGCAGCCGGGCGACGAGATCGTGCTTTCCACGCTCGAGCATCACGCCAACATCGTCCCCTGGCAGATGATCGCCCGCGAAAAAGGGGCCGTGCTGAAAATCATTCCGGTCACCGACCGGGGTGAGATCATGCTCGAGTCGTACCAAATGCTGTTGGGGCCCCGCACCCGGCTCGTCGCCTTGTCGCATGCCTCCAACAGCGTGGGCACGCTCTTGCCCGTCGCCGAAATGATCCAGATGGCCAAGCGCTTTGGCGCCCGCGTGCTAATTGACGGGGCGCAGACCGTCGCCCATGTGCCGGTCAACGTGCAGTCGCTCGACTCGGATTTCTACGTCTTCTCAGGCCATAAGATCTTCGGACCGACAGGCATCGGGGCCGTGTACGCCAAGCAAGAGCTGCTGGAGATCATGCCTCCCTGGCAAGGCGGCGGCAGCATGATCCGCAACGTGACCTTTGAGGAGACGACGTATGCCGACCCGCCCGCCAAATTCGAGGCCGGCACACCCAATATCGCCGACGCGATCGGCCTGGGGGCCGCGCTCGACTACGTCAATCGCTTCGGGCTGCCCAACATTGCCAAGTACGAGCACGAACTGCTCCAGTATACGACTGACAAGCTGCTCAGCATCGACGGTCTGCGGCTGATCGGCACGGCGCGCGAAAAAGTCGGCGTGATTTCGTTCGTGCTCAGGGATAAGAAGACGGAGGAGGTCGGCCGTCTACTCGACCTGGAAGGCATCGCCGTGCGGGCCGGCCACCACTGCTCGCAGCCTGCCTTGAGGCGATTTGGCGTCGAGAGTACAGTTCGGCCGTCCCTGGCCTTCTATAATTCGCACGAGGACATCGACCGCCTGGCCGACGCCGTGCGTAGAATTCAGCGGATGTGAAGGAACACAAATGAGCGTCGCAACAATTTCTCCCACAACGCTCGCCCAACTCTATGGGTCGGGAAAAAAGATCGATCTGATCGACGTCCGCACTCCCGTCGAGTTTCGAGAAGTCCACGTTGAGTTCGCGCGGAACATTCCGCTCGATCAGCTCGACCCGGCGAAGGTCATGTCGGCGCGAAACGGCACAGCCGCCGAGCCGTTATACGTCATCTGTCGTTCGGGCGGCCGCAGTCATCAAGCGTGCGAGAAATTCATCCGCGCGGGCTACGCGAATGTGGTCAATGTCGAAGGGGGCACTCTGGCCTGCCAGAACGCGGCCGGGCTTCCCTTGGCTCAAGGAAAAAAGGCCATTTCGCTCGAACGGCAAGTCCGCATCGCCGCCGGTTCGCTCGTCCTGTTAGGTGCGGCGTTGGGGTGGTTCGTCCACCCGTACTTCATCGGTCTCTCGGCGTTTGTCGGTGCGGGACTCGTCTTCGCCGGTGTGACAGACACCTGCGGAATGGGCATGCTCTTGGCCCGGATGCCGTGGAATAAGGTGGCATCGGGGTCGTGTCCCACCGCCTCCGTTTGACCGGCCGGCAGGCAACGATTTTCCTTTCCCCTACTAATCCAGGCTTGACGATTGCTTCTGGGGCCAATATATATCACGCACTCCATCGCAGTTTATTGACGCGTTGTTGTCCTATGAAACTTTCACGCAAATCTGACTATGCTCTGCGAGCCCTATTTGGGTTGATTGCAAGCGATGGCAAAACGATTTCCATCCGCGAGCTTGCCGAGCGCTACGACGTTCCCAAACGGTTCCTCGAACAGATCATGCTTGAGTTGAAATCGAAGGGCTGGGTCCGCAGCATTCCGGGTCGCGACGGTGGTTTTGTGCTGGCCAAGAAGCCAGAGCAGATCACAATGGGTGAAGTTGTTCGGCATTTTGACGGGGTCTTGGCACCGATTGGCTGCGTCTCGACAACGCACTACGAGCCGTGCAGTCAAGAGCCGGTCTGCCGCTTCCGCCGCGTGCTCCTCGACGTGCGAAACTACACGGCCCGCCGAATGGACGCCGCCACACTGGCCGCGGTTTACGAAGGGCCTATCGTCACCCGTGAAGAGGTCTTCTCCACGGAGTTCGTCGGCGGAGAAGG
>CAYWOV010000037.1:0-10841 GCA_964459965.1 uncultured Planctomycetaceae bacterium
GAATCAAATTCCCTGGTCAAATCATCTCGATGGATGCCGCCGTTACCAAGGTCCGCACGCTTTGGGGAGAGACCGTGACGCTCAAGACCGAAGATTTGACGAGCGTTTCGGTCAAAAATGGAAAAGCGATCTCGCTGACCGATTTCAAACCGAGCGAGGTCTCGCAGGTTCCGTTTTTCGAGCGAATGATTCATTACCGGATCAACGAATCGCTTTCGGGCGGACCAATCTTGCTTCGTGACGGCAAACATAATTTCGGCATCAGCGTTCACGCCAAGACCGTATTGAGGTACACGATCGGCGGACACTTTCAACGCTTCCGGACAAAACTCGGATTCCAACTTCCCGAAGGCGAGTTGGGCGATGCGTCAGTCCGCGTGCTGGGGGACAATAAAATCCTCTTCGAGCGTGCCAGGCTCCGCGGGGATGGCCCGATTGAGCCGCTCGATCTCGACGTGACGGGAGTCAACACGCTTACTCTCGCAGTCGATTTCGGGCAACGCGAAGATGTTGGCGACCGGGTCGTTTGGGCCGACCCCGTGTTGATCCGTGCCGAGGCTGCTCCTCTCGCGTCGGCGCCACAATAACTTCTCGCAAGAAAAAACGACGCGAAATTCGTCCCGTCCGATCTTCACACGAGTTCGGCAATCGGCGCGCCGTTCTCGACGAGATAGCGAGGGCGGCCGCGCGGGTCGGGATAAGTGACATTCGTGGGAACGCCCATCAAGTGGTAGATGGTGGCTGCCAGGTCGCCTGGCGTCACGGGACGGTCTTTGATGTTACCGCCGTCGGACTCGGTCGCGCCGATCACTTGTCCGTGTCGGAAGCCGCCGCCAGCCATGACCAGCGACATGCACACGGGCCAGTGATCCCGCCCGTCGGTGCTTCCCTGTGTGCCCATTTGGGGAGTGCGGCCAAACTCACCCATTGCGATTACCAACACGTCGTTCAGGAGGCCATGCTCCTCGAGATCCAGCACGAGCGTGGTAAGTAGGTGATCGAAGAGCGGCAACAGAGGACCAAGACCGCGCGTTATTCCACCGTACGGCGGAACATTGTCGCCGTGGGTGTCCCAAGTGCCCGACGCGCCGTGGTAGCTGAGATCGAGCGTGACGAAGGCGACGCCTGCCTGCACGAGCCGGCGAGCCAGGAGCGCTTGCTGGCACCAAAGATGGTTCCCGTATCGCAAGCGGTTCATCTCCGGCTCGCGCGACAGGTCGAGCGCATTTTGAGCTCGTCGTCCCAACAAGAGATCGGCCGCCTGTTGTTGATAAGCGTCGAGCGCATCCATCGATCCCCCCGCATCGAGTCCGGCGCGCAGTCGATCGAAGCTGCGCAAGAGATCGCGCCGCCGGTGTATCCGATCGGCATCGATCCCGTACGGCATGCGAAACAGGTTTCCCCCGTGCGAGCGGCCCGTGTCGACGCCGACATCCGTGTAAATCGGCAAACGGGCGGCCGAATTGGCAACAAACGGATCGTACTCTTTGCCCAGCCAGCCTCTCCAGCCAATGTGCGACGGAGCCTTCATAAAGGCGACGTAAGGAGGCATTGACGGATGGTTTGACGCGCGAAGTTTGGCGAGGACCGAACCGATGGCCGGATATTTGTCGCCGTCGCGGCTGATTCGGGGTTCGGCTTCCAAGCTACCTGTTTGAAAAACCCGATTCGGCTCGTGATTGCTTTTGCGGGCGTCGACCGAGCGAATCAGCGTGAAGCGATCGAGCAGTGCCGCCTGTTTCGGTAGATGCTCACAGATCTGCATACCGGGCAGCCGGGTCGCGATTGGCGAAAACGGGCCGCGGTTCTGATACGGCCGCTCGGGTTTGACGTCCCACGTGTCGATGTGGCTGGGACCGCCGGCCATCCACAACAGAATGACGCTCTTGCCAATCTTCACTCCGCCAGCTCCGGAGGCAGCGTCGGAACGGGCCCTCAAGAGATCAGGCAGGCTGAGTCCCACCATTCCCGCCAGGCCCGCCTTGAGCATGCCGCGGCGGCCTTGAAACACGAGGCCTTCGCGCCGCCGGGCGTTGAGAAATCCGAATGCATGGCGATGGTCGTGACCCAACGCGATCAGATTCTTCATCATCACGAGACCTGTTTCGGTCGTGCGAAGTGTTCGGGTGGGCGTTTACGGCGAGGCTGGACAGCGATGAGGATAGACGAACTCGACTCCCGAGGGAATCACACCGATCAATCGGCACTTCGCCAGTTGCACTCGCGAAAACGGAGGAATGCGTGACGGTGTGCTCGTTCAGCCGTTATGCTTGAACGACTTCTTTTCGCAACACCCTGGAGAATTGACGCTCATGAGCGCCGGTGCAGCGTCCCGACGGATCGCTTCGATGGATCAGTTCCGCGGCTATACCGTCGCCGGAATGTTTCTGGTCAACTTCCTGGGCGGGTACGCGGCCATCCATCCGGTGCTCAAGCACAACAACAACTACTTCAGCTATGCAGATTCGATCATGCCTAGCTTCATGTTCGCGGTCGGCTTTTCATTTCGGCTCACGTATTTGCGACGCCGATTGCAGTCGAGCCGCTTCAGCACGGTCTGGACGTACGTGCGACGGAGCCTGGCACTGGTCGTCATTTCGCTGGTCATGTACGGGTTTGGCGGCGATTTCAAAAGTTGGTCTGGTTTTGACCGCATGCCGCCGGAATTTGAACCATTTCGCCCCAAGGCTTCGCAGACGAAGTCGTTCGATGTGTTGATGGCAAAGGCGCGGGAAGAGAATCCGGCCGGCGATCCGCGCGTCGTTGTCGCCGCTGCGTCGCGGATTGGTGCGACGATTAATGGGAGGGAACCGACCCAGCAGAAAGGGAAGGATCGTTTAACGGTTGCGCAAAAAGCGGCCGATCAGGCACTTGCCGAGTGGCGTGACTTCGTGCAGCCGGCCGTCGACCAGAAGGCCGCCTGGGAATCGCTCGCCCCGACGAAGAAAGCATTGGTTCATTGGGAAGTGTTTCTCGGCAAGCTGCTGAAGTCCGACCTGTGGGAAACGCTGGCCATAATCGGCGCCACGCAGCTGATCGTGCTTCCCTTCATCGGTTGCGGTTTCATGACCCGCTTCCTGGCAATGATTGGTTTGGGCGTGACGCATTGCCTTCTTTCGTACTGGTTCAATTGGGACTTTGTGTACGGACTGAACGACACATGGCTTTCGAAGTTGTGGATGACGGGGGATAGCCGCAGCTGGGATGGCGGGTTTTTCGGCCCGATTTCTTGGGCCGTGGCCATGATGGCCGGGACGCGCGCCTACGATCTCGTGCTGCGATCGGGTTCGCACGCGGCGGCGAGTTTTCGGCTGGTCGCGTGGGGCATTGTCTTGATGGCGTTTGGATACGGGATGTCGTGCCTGACGCGAGTCTACGAACTATCTCCCTCCGAAATGGCAGCGAGGAAGGAGCAACAAATCCGGCAAGAGGCCGAGAAGGGGTGGCTCGAGCAGCTGATACAGCTGGAGGAGACAAAGAAGGCTGTGGCCGATAGTCGGGCCACCGCGGAGCGCACCGACGCGGAGATTTCCATTCTCCGCGATCAACAGCATTGTTATCCGAATCTTGAGCTGGCGGAAAGCCCCGTGCTGCCGCCGTGGGAACGCCTCAAGGGGCGCCCGTTGTCGCAGCTACTTGTTGAGCCGCCATTCGTCGCTCCGCCGAGGGATAATCCGCGAGTCGATGCGCCGCCTTTCATCGAACACCGCGCGTGGAATTACTGGATGATGGGCAAGCGCATGCCAAGCCTTTCGTTCATCACGTTTGCCACCGGCTTTGCGTTCGCGTTGTATGGTCTGTTTGTCGTTGTCTGCGACGTCGGCGGGCTGCGGCTGGGAATCTTCACGACTTTCGGGACAAACGCGTTGGCCGCCTATTTTCTGCATCATATGGTCGAGGAGGCCGTTCACCCTCTCGTTCCTCATGACGCACCGCTATGGTTTTGTCTCGCGGGCTTGGCGCTGTTCTTTCTGGTGACGTATGCGCTCGTCCGGTTTCTCGAAAAGCGGAATATCTTCGTGAAGCTGTGACGTCGCGTCGTCACGGGCCTCACGACAGGAATTGCCGTCACACTCGCCTTCCTTTCGAGTGAGTTTTTCGTTTAGCGAACGGATTTTGCCGACCGCGGGAACTAGATTTTACGCGCGTCCAATTTCGCGGCGATAATCCGCGATGGGCTCCACAGGCATCGGAGAGAGACGCCCGAGCCTGGCGCCACGTCGTTGTGGAGCAAGCCGCGTGAAGACGCAGCTGCGAAAAAACTCAATCGAAGCCCGCCGCGCCGAAGCCCAGGAGGTGATCGACATCCTCCACCGCTGGGACGCGCGGATGAATGGTCACCAAACGCAAAAGCGGTCTCGCGATCGGGTTGCCTGCTCAACGCGTATCTGCGTCTTCCCCGGCCAGCGACATGGCACAGCCGATCCGGAGAAATCCGGCGTCACGGCCTGGGCGAGGAATGTCTCGGCAAAAGGGATCGCATTCATCTACAAGGGACCCATCGAATGGAAGCGTGTCCTGATTTGCCTCGATCCGGACTCGGGAGAAACGACTTGGATACACGCGGAGATCGTCCGCACCCGCAAAGTCCACAATGATTTCTGGGACTACGGAGCCCGGTTTCTCAATCGGACGACTCCCGAGGAGGAGCTTCCCCTCGTTCAGACGGCTGTCGATTGAAATCTGACCTGGCTGGGCCGCGCGAAGTTGCCAAATCGCCGACTCCAACGGACAATAGCGGCCTTTCGGGGTCATCGAGGAACCTCGCGATGACGAATGCACACTTACACATCGACGGGCGCGACTTCCAGTTTCCGATTGTCGTCGGAAGCGAGGATGAGCGCGGGATCGACATTTCCACGCTTCGCTCGCAAAGCGGAGCGATCACGCTCGATGTGGGTTATGGAAACACGGGTGCCTGCGAGAGTGCGATCACGTTTATAGACGGAGAGAAGGGGATCCTTCGCTATCGTGGCTATTCGATCGAGCAATTGGCCGAGCACGCCCAGTTTTCGGAAGTGGCCTATCTCCTCATTCACGGAGATCTTCCAAATCGGGAGCAGTTTGCCGAGTTCCGCGACAACCTGACGTACCACAGCTTGATCCACGAGGATATGAAGAAGTTCTACGAGGGCTTCCCGGCCGGCGCCCATCCGATGGCCATCCTCTCCTCGATGATCGCGTCGCTCTCGACTTACTATCCGGACAGCCCCGGCAACAACGACGACTTAAATGTGATCCGCGTGCTGGCCAAAGCAAAGACAATTGCCGCCTACGCGTATAAGAAGTCAGTCGGACAACCGTTTATTTATCCGCGAAACGACCTTTCTTACTGTGCCAACTTCCTGCACATGATGTTCGCCTTCCCCACGGAGCCGTATATCGTTCCACGGACGATCGAAAACGCGCTCAACAAGCTGTTGATCCTGCACGCCGACCACGAACAGAATTGCAGCACGTCGACGGTGCGTTTGGTGGGGAGCAGCCAGGCCAACCTTTTCGCGTCGCTGTCAGCCGGGATCTGTGCCTTGTGGGGGCCGCTCCACGGTGGCGCCAACCAGGCCGTCATCGAGATGCTCGAGATGATTCAGGCCGACGGCTGTAACTATCAGAAATACATTGACCTCGCAAAGACCAAGGATTCGACGTTCCGGCTGATGGGATTCGGCCATCGTGTTTACAAGAACTTCGATCCGCGAGCGACGATCCTGAAAAAGGCAGCGGATGAAGTCCTTGTCCAAATGGGAATCAAGGATCCGCTCTTGGATATCGCCAAGCATCTCGAGGAAGTGGCGCTGCGAGATAGCTATTTTGTCGAGCGGAAGCTGTATCCCAACGTCGATTTCTACAGCGGCATTTTGTATCGGGCCATGGGCATTCCGACGAACATGTTCACCGTGATGTTCGCGTTGGGACGCCTGCCCGGTTGGATCGCACATTGGAAAGAGCAGCGGCAAGACGTGGGCCGGATCGGTCGCCCAAGGCAGATCTACGTCGGTCCCAAAGAGCGCAAACTGGTCCCTTTGCAAGAACGCTGAATCACTTTCTCTCGTAAGTGCCGATCAGCTCGCCCACCCCTAGGATGTGGCCGTCGATGGCTTGGAGCAGATCGCTCTTGGTCATGCCGGGGCTGAGCTTGGCGTTGCTGTCGAGCGCGTACAGCTTGAAATGATAATGGTGCACACCGTGCCCCTTTGGTGGCGCCGGGCCGCGATAGCCCACTGTGCGTCCAGTGGGCCACGAGTTCTTGCCTTGCAACGTGCCCTTCGGCTCGCTGAGCTGCGCGGACGTCTTCACCCCTTCAGGCAGGGCGTGCGCCGTCGCGGGAATTCCGTAAATCACCCAGTGCACCCAGGGCTCGTTTCTCGGGGCGTCGGGATCGTCGCAAATTAGAGCCCACTGTTTTGTTCCGGTCGGAGCGTCCTTCCAGGTCAAAGGGGGTGAGACATCCTGGCCATCCTCCGTGTGCTTTTGCGGAATCGGCTGTCCGCCGTCGAAAGCGGCACTGGTTATGCTGATGCCCTGCGCGGCGCTCTTCATCGTTCGATCTCCTTCGGATGAAACAATATGGGATGAAGTCGTGGTCCCGCTTGAGTCAGTCCTTGCCTTAACTTGCCCACGCTCCCGGGCTGTGCAGGAGACAAGCGCCGCCAAAATGGCTGGGAAGGCAATGAGCATCAAGCGCTGGTTTGACTTATTCGTAGCAATCATTGGTCCACCTTCCGTATCATTATAGCGCGGCCGCGAAAACCGGACGTGCACCGTGCAAACGACAACGGCGAGAGAAGGGGAGACGCACGCGATGATCGCATTGAAACGGATCTTGTTGCCCACCGACTTTAGCGAATACTCGGCGGCGGCTCGCAGCTACGCCTGTGCGTTTTGCGACCAGTTTCACGCGGAATTGCATCTTTTGCATGTGATCCAGGACCTGGCTCCTCTCGCGCCAGAGCCCGGAGTGATGCTCCCGCCTCCGGCTGATTACCTGAAAGAGATTGCGGACAACGCGACGTTGATGCTCCAGCGCGTGTTGGACCCTCAATGGACGGCCGGCAAGACGATCACACGTGTCGTGCGGCAGGGCCCGCCATTTCTCGAAATCGTCCGCTACGCCAAAGAGGCGGGCATCGATTTAATCGTGATCGGAACGCACGGTCGCACCGGTTTGGCTCACGTCTTCATGGGCAGCGTCGCGGAAAAAGTCGTCCGAAAATCGCCGTGCCCGGTCCTTAGTGTGCGTCATCCCGAGCACGAGTTCATTGCACCGTAAGAACGGCCGCGTCGTACGTGGGCGGTTGAAACCTGCGCCTTCAAGGCATGCGCATGAAAGCAATGGTCCTCGACGAGCGGGGCGACATCGGCAGCTCGCCTTTGACTTGGCGGGACGTTCCGGATCCGGTCCCGCGCGAGAGCGAAGTCCTCGTCCGCGTGCGTTGTTGCGCCTGCTGCCGGACCGATCTGCACGTGATCGAGGGCGATCTCCCGCCGCACAAGCGGCCGGTCATCGTCGGCCATCAGGTTGTCGGAATCGTCGAGCGGCTCGGCCCGGGGTGTCGGCTGCTGCAAGTCGGACAGCGCGTGGGCATCGCCTGGCTGCGCAAAACATGCGGGCAGTGCGAATTTTGCCGATCCGGCCGGGAGAACTTGTGCGTGCGGCCCCTCTTCACCGGCTATGACGGCGACGGAGGATACGCTGAGCAGGCGGTCGTGGACGAGAATTACGCTTATGTAATTCCGGACGCATTCGACGACGCACACGCTTCGCCGCTCTTGTGTGCGGGAATTATCGGCTACCGCTCGCTCAAGCGGAGCAATTTGCCGGCGGGCGGTCGGCTGGCGATGTACGGCTTCGGTTCGAGCGCTCATATCGTGTTGCAAATCGTGCTGGCGAGAGGTTGCGAGGTCTACGTGGTGACGCGAGGCGAGTCGCATCGACGGCTCGCCCGGGAGATGGGAGCGACATGGGTGGGGGCCGATCCCGGCGAAATGCCGCGAAAGACGCACAGTGGAATCGTGTTTGCTCCCGCGGGTGAATTGGTTCCCGGCGCGATGGTCCAGCTGGAAAAGGGCGGCACGCTGGCGATCGCTGGGATTTATATGTCTCCCATTCCAGCCTTGGACTATCAGACCGACCTGTTTTTTGAGAAGTGCCTGCAATCGGTGACGGCCAATACGCGGGAAGACGGTCGCGAATTACTGGCCGAGGCTGCGTCGATCCGCCTGCAGCCGCATGTCTCGACTTATTCGTTGCCGGACGCCAACCGGGCCCTGCAGGATCTCAAAGCCGACCGGGTGAACGGCACGGCTGTGCTCGTTCTATGACTTTTTTGAAACGCCGGCCGCTAACTGGAGATATTGGACCTTAGCGATTCTAATACCGATGCCATGAAGGTGCCCGGCTTCGGCGCAAGTTGAAGCAACGGCTGCAAAAAAGTCTTGAACGGAGTGCAGCGCACCCCGTAACTTGGAGGAAGCCGATCGGGATTATGCCGCCGCAATCGCGGGCGGTGCTCAATGGGGACACGTTACTGACGGAGAGGTGATGAAATCCATTTCCTTCCAATCCACCAGTCGTGGTTCGAGCGGACAGGTCTCAGCGTCCTCGACCGAAGTTGGAACCGTCACTCTTGATTCGCCCGCGAGACTCCCGCAGCGCGGAGCTTCTCGACTTGAGAAGTGGCTGCTGCGACGACTGCTCGATGCGATCGGAAGGCCGGCGGTCGCCGCCGTGCTTTGGACGGGTGAGGAGATTTTTCCAACCGGACAGCCCGATCCCACCTCAACCGTCGAGCCGATCCGCTTCCGGCTCAGCGATCGGGCCACGCTGTGGCGGATTTTGTTCGATCCGTTTTTTCAATTTCCCGACGCTTATTGCGACGGCCGGCTGCAAGTCGAGGGTGACCTGGAGACGTTGATGGGGCACGTCGCTCAAAGCGCAGCCCGTGCGCCGCAAGCGACCGCCTTGTTGACCTATGTCGCAAAACTGCTCCATTGGGGAGGCCGCAATACGCTGTCCGGGTCGCAAAAGCATATTCAGCACCACTACGATATCGGCAACGACTTCTATCGCCTTTGGCTCTGCGAAAACCTGCTTTACACCTGCGCGTATTTCGAGGAACTCACAGCCTCGCTCGAGCAGGCGCAGTGCGCCAAGATGGATCACGTCTGCCGCAAACTCGAACTGCGGCCCGGCGAAACGGTGATTGAGGCCGGCTGCGGTTGGGGCGGATTCGCCATCCACATGGCCAAGCACTACGGCGTTCGCGTGCGGGCTTACAATATCTCCCGCGAGCAGGTTGCCGAGGCACGTCGCCGGGCGCAAGTCGAGGGACTGAGCGACCGCGTCGAATTCGTTCTCGACGATTGGCGGAACATCACCGGTTCCTGCGACGTGTTTGTCTCGATCGGCATGCTGGAACACGTCGGAACGCCGAACTACCGCTGCCTGGGCGACGTCATCGACCGGTGCCTTTCGGCCAATGGCCGCGGCCTGATCCATACGATCGGTCGCAATCGGCGGCAGCCGTTGGACGCGTGGATCGAGCGGCGCATTTTCCCAGGGGCTTATCCGCCGTCGTTGGGGCAGATGAGCGCCATCTTCGAGCGGCGGGAGTTTTCGGTGCTCGACGTGGAGAACATTCGCTTGCACTACGCCGAAACGCTCCGGCATTGGTTGGCGCGGTACGAACAGTCGATCGAAACCGTCCGCGGCATGTATGACGAGCGGTTCGTGCGGATGTGGCGGATGTACCTGGCCGGTTCGGTGGCCGCCTTCGAGTTCGGCAGTTTGCAGCTCTTCCAGGTCCTTTTCGCCCGGCCCATGCGGAACAATCTCCCGCTGACCCGGTCGCACGAATATGCCCATCTCTTTGAAGGGGATCCATCGGGCACGAACGGCCAAGAACGGCCGCCTTTCGAGCCGGTCACTTGGGGTCAGCGATGAACCGCCAGTGCGAAGTGCTGGTCGTCGGCGGAGGACCGGGAGGTTCTACTTGCGCGGCGCGGCTGGCACAAGCCGGCGTCGATGTGCTCGTCATCGATCGCAAGACCTTTCCCCGCGACAAAATTTGCGCGGGATGGGTCACGCCGCAAGTGTTTGAAACCCTCGGTCTCGACCCGGCAGATTACGGTCGGGACCACGTTTGTCAGCCGATCACCGGCTTTCGCACAGGGTTGATCGGCCGGGACGAAGTCGGCACAGATTACGGACGGGTGGTGAGCTACGGCATTCGTCGCTGCGAATTCGATCATTTCTTGCTCCAGCGAGCCGGCGTCGACTGTCTCCTGGGCGAGGCTGTCCGCGATCTCCGCCGCGACGGAAATGGCTGGGTCGTGAATGATGGCATTCGCGCCTCGGCAATCGTCGGGGCAGGCGGACATTTCTGTCCGGTGGCCCGGGCGTTGGGCGCCAGGGACGGAGATCAGATCGTGACCGTCGCCGCGCAAGAGATCGAATTCCCGATCCGACCTGAAGAGGAATCCCAAGTTCGGTTGAAGGGGGAAATCCCCGAACTTTATTTCTGCCCCGACCTGGCCGGTTACGGCTGGGCCTTCCGCAAGGGCGATTATCTGAATATCGGTTTGGGCCGCCTGAACTCGCCCGGGGTGGCGGCCCATGTGCAGGCGTTTTGCGAGTTCCTGCGCGAGCGGGGCAAGGTGTGCTGCGAACTGCCGGACCGGTTCCACGGTCACGCGTACCGCATTTATGAGCGCATCGCGCCCAAGTTGGTCGACGACGGCGTGCTGTTCATTGGCGATGCGGCCGGTCTGGCTTACCCGCAAAGCGGTGAGGGCATCCGGCCCGCCGTGGAATCGGGCCTGATGGCAGCCGATGTCCTGGT
>CAYWOV010000038.1:0-10676 GCA_964459965.1 uncultured Planctomycetaceae bacterium
GGCGTCGACATCACGGAGCGCAAAGAAATGGAGGCCGCTCTCCGGCACGCCATGGAGGCAGCGGAAGCCGCCAGCCGGGCCAAGAGCACGTTCCTGGCGAACATGAGCCACGAAATCCGCACGCCAATGAACGCCGTACTTGGCATGACAGACCTCGTGCTCGACACGGATCTCACTCGGGAGCAGCGGCAGTACCTGGAAACGGCGCGGGATTCGGCCGAGTCGCTCTTGGCAATCATCAATGACATTCTCGACTTCTCCAAGATCGAGGCGGGAAAGCTCGATTTGGAGGCGGCCCCTTTTCGCGTTCGCGACAACGTCGAAGACGCCATCCGGTCGCTTGCCGTCCGTGCCCACACTCAGGGCATCGAGCTGGCCTGCCGTTTCGATCCGGAAATTCCCGAAGTCGTCGTCGGTGACCGCGTGCGATTGCGACAGATCCTCGTCAATCTCGTCGGCAATGCCGTGAAATTCACGCCAAAGGGCGAAGTGGTCATGGATGTCCGCTCAGCCACCCGCTCCGACGGCCACGTCACGATCGAGTTCCGCGTCGTCGACACGGGCATCGGAATTCCACCGGACAAGTTGGTGTCGATTTTCAGTGCCTTCGAGCAGGCCGACGGCTCAATGACCCGAAGATATGGCGGGACCGGCTTGGGCCTGGCGATTACATCGCGACTGATCCAGCTGATGGACGGAAAGATTTGGGTCGACAGCCGCCTCGGCGAGGGAAGCACGTTCCATTTTACGGCTTCCTTTGGCGTTGCCGATTCTCAATCGGCCGCTAAGGCCGGCGGCGTCGAGCCGGTTCAAGTCGACGGAATCAAGGCGCTGATCGTCGACGATAACGCCACCAATCGACGGATCTTGGAGGAGACGCTGCGGAACTGGGGAGTGCGGACGGCGTGCGCGGCGGGAGCCGAAGAGGCAATTGCCATCCTCCGTGAGGCGGCCCAGCGAAACGAGCCGTTCCAGATTGTCCTTTCCGACGTGAACATGCCCGATGTCGACGGTTTTGCCTTGATTGAGCGCTGCCGCAACGACGAGGCGCTGCGTGCCAGCATTTTTATCATGCTTTCGTCGGCCACCCGCACCGGAGACGTTGCCCGCTGCAAGCAACTCGGTGTCGCAGCGCAGCTCGTCAAGCCGGTGAAGCAGTCGGAACTCTATGATGCGATCGCCGAATCGCTCGGCGTTTCCACTCCTGCGGCGAGCCTCGCCTCGGGGGGCGTCACCCAGGACAAGACGCCCGCGACCGCCGCCGAACCCCTGCAAATCCTGCTCGCCGAGGACAGCCTGGCCAATCAGAAGCTGGCGATCGGACTGCTGACGAAATGGGGTCACAAAGTGACGCTGGCCACCAACGGCCGCGAGGCTTTCGCCAAGGCAACTTCGAGCGAACGGTTCGATCTCGTACTCATGGACGTGCAGATGCCGGAAATGGACGGCTTTGAAGCGACGCGACAAATTCGCGAATTTGAGCGATCGGCCAGCCGTCCGCGTTTGCCGATCGTCGCAATGACCGCGCACGCGATGAAAGGGGACCGGGACCGCTGCTTCGAAGCGGGCATGGATGCGTACATTTCTAAGCCGGTCCGCACCGCTGAACTGTCGCGGACAATCGCACAATTCGTCCCCGGTCAGCGTCCGTCAACCGCGCCGGCTGAACAGCCAAGCGCCGCGATCGATCCGGTTGCCGCGCCTCGCTCGACAGTTGACATCGATTGGTCAGCCGCCCTTGAACATTGTGGCGGCGATAACGAATTGTTGCGATCGGTCGCCGCCGCCGCGCTCGAAGAATGGCCCACTCTGCTGGATCAGCTTCGCGAATCAATCGACAGAAATAATCGAGCCACAACGCGCCGGCTGGCTCATACCTTCAAGAACGCGTTTCGCACGGTGGGTGCCTCCGACGCGTACGCTTTGGCCGACCGACTCGAGGCGGCTGGCGCCGGTGATGAATCGGCACCGTTCCCCCTCTCCGAGTTGATTGAAGTTGTTGACGCCGTTTCAGGGGAGCTCACCGCATTCGTTGGCAAGCCGGAACGGGTGTAGGCTCGCTTGCTTTGGCTTGTGCGCGGTCGTTTGTCGATGTCAGCCGCGCAAACCAACCTCGTCCAGCAACCGGGCCGTTTCGCGGTAAGCTTCGGTCACCCATTCGGTGATCCGGTCCGGCTCGGGGGAGTACTCGAGTTCGATCGAGATTGAGCCGTTGATTTGGAGCGCCTTGATTTCCCGCAGGTAGGGGACGAAATCGACGACCCCGCGGCCCGGCGGAAGGTCGCCGTGCACTTTGCCGTCGCAATCCGAAATGTGCACGTGGATCGCTTTGTCTTTCAATTTCCGCAGCTCAGCCGGTGCGACGTGCGCCAAGTGCAGATGCGAGACGTCAATGTTGGCCCGAACCGCCGGATGCCCGACCGCATCGATGAACTCGACCATTCGGTCAACGTTGTTCAAGAGCGATAAGGGAAAGGGTTCGAGCTCAAGGGCGATTTCGACGCCCAATGATTCGGCACGCTCGGCCAGCTTCTGACAATTCTCGACGCCGGTCCGCCACTGTTCGGCCGGCGGAATCACCTCGCGGTTCCAGATGTACTCTCCCAGAACGAGCAAGAGGTTGCGGGCGTCCAACTCGTAGACCAGGTCGAGATAAGCTCGCGCGCGGTCGAGATGAAATCGCTGCACGCTGGGATTGAAGTCGATCAGTCCCGTGGCGACGCAACAGACGGAGATAATCGGCAACTCGTGCCGCTGGCACTCGGTGCGGATCAGATGCCGTTCGCGAGCATCAATGTCGAGCGGATCAGCGAAGATGTCGATTGTGTCGAAACCGATCTCTTTCGTGCGGGCGATGCCCCAGCTCGTCTCGCGCCCGGCCTGCGCCCAGGCCGAATTGATCAGTCCCAGCTTCATCGCTTGGCCCAGTGAATCGGACGGATCACATCAGTCGCCAGGAGCGTCCCGAAGACGACGCCCGCGATAAGCAAACCAAAGAGTGCGCGCCGGCCGCCAATCGGACCGAACCAGATCACTAATCGCCGACCATATCGCGAATTCTCAAGCAACCAGCCGTTATGCCAGATTCCAACGAGACACATCCCGACGACCAACACGCCCATCGCCGTTTGCGTCGCAATCATGCCAGCAGCATATCGGAACGATTGGCGGCGATGACAGCCTTCCGGGCCGACCGCCCCGTTATAATGAGTGCATTCGCTCGTTGAATCGTCAAACGTACCGGACGGGAAAGGACAAAATGCCTCGCTTGGGAGTCAACATCGACCATGTCGCCACGATCCGCCAGGCACGGCGAACGATCGAACCGGATCCGGTTTGGGCCGCGGCTCTCGCCGAGTTGGCAGGGGCAGACGGAATCACGCTTCACTTGCGTGAAGACCGCCGGCACATCCAGGACCGGGATTTGCGGCTGCTCAAAGACACCGTGCAGGTCAAACTGAACCTCGAGATGGCTGCGACGGAGGCGATCACGCAAATCGCGATCGACGTCCATCCGGATCAGGTCACGCTTGTTCCCGAGCGGCGGGAAGAGGTGACGACCGAGGGAGGTTTGGACGTCGCAGGCAACCGCGATCGCGTCAAGCGGTCGGTCGATCGTTTGCTGGCCGCGGGCATCGAAGTGAGTCTATTTATTGATGCCGATCCTCGGCAAATCCAGGTGTCGAAGGAGATGGGCGCGCAAGCCGTCGAACTGCACACGGGCCGCTATGCCGACGCGAAGGGCGACAACGAGCAAGATCAGGAACACAAACAGCTCGTCACAGCTGGACGCGCTGCGATCGAGCAGGGCCTGCTGTTACACATGGGCCACGGGCTCACGTATCGCAACGTGACTCGCGTGGCCCAAATCCCAAATGTGAGCGAATTAAACATCGGGCACAGCATTGTCGCGCGGGCCGTGCTGGTCGGCCTGGAGCGGGCCGTCCGCGAGATGAAAGAACTCGTCGTCGGCTGACGTGTCACCCTCGGCGGATGGCGTCCATCGGCATCATTCGCATCGCCCAAATCGCAGGATACAAACCGCCGAGCACGCCGAGGCCCGTGCTGAAAACTGCTCCGAAAAGCAACAGCCCCGGCCCGGCGACGAGATGGATCCGATCGGGCCAGATTGAATTGATAATCGCCGTGCCGACCCGACCGACCACGCACCCGGAAATCCCGCCGCACAGCCCCAGAACGGCGCTTTCCGACGTAATGAGCCGCATCACATCGTAGCGCGACCATCCGTTCGCTTTGAGAATTCCGAATTCAATGATCCGCTCCGTCACGCTCATCAGCATGGTGTTGACGATGCTCAAGACGGCGATTGTCACACCGATCGCGCTCATGATGGTCAAGAACAAGTCCAGATCAGCACTGAATTCTTGAAAGCGGGCGGCCCAATCGGTCGCGCTGCGGACTTCGATTGGCATCACCGCCGGTTTCGCCGCTTTTGCCGGTCCGTTCGCGTCCGCCATCGAAGAGCCTTGCGACGCAGCGGGGACCGGTAACAGGCTGAGGAATCGGGTGAGGAAATCGAAAAGGACATTACCCGTGGTGAGCGATTCGCGGCTCGAAGCGGGCTGCCAAGGTCGGATTTCCCGGCCCTTGAAGGCACTCTGAATCCGGCGGGTCAACTCAGCATCGCTTACCTCGCCGGTCTGCTCGATGTAATAGGCCGAAACTTCATCGCTTCCGAAGCGACTGATCCGTCGGGCCTCGTCGATGTCGAGAATGATGGCGACGTCCAAGAGCAGCGATCCGGAGTAATAGACGCCGACGATTTTCAGATCGTAGCCACCTACGTTGAGCTTATCGCCGACCCATTTGTGGAACTCTTCGGCGATGGGGCGACTGACGACGGCGTTCAATGTGCCGTGATCGCTTTCGGTAAGGAATCGGCCCGCGACGACGTCCTCGCTATAGATTCCGTGTTTCAATGCGAGCCGCGTGGGAAGGTCGGTGCCGAACAGGAATCTGGGCGGGCTGATGATCGTCTTGCCGTCGATCACGTTGGCCCGTGTCCAAATCTCCGGGCTGACGATTCCAACACCGGCAACGCGGGCGATGTCCGACCCCCAACTGGCCGGCAGCCGGGAAAAGAGCGGCACCGGCGACCCGGGCTGCATCGCCACGAGTCCTTTGATGCGGCCGAACGTGTCGGCCACCATTTCATTTAGCCCCCCGGCGACAGAGAACAGCCCAATCATGCCCATGATCGCTACGGTGAGACCCACCAGCGACAAGAGCGAGCGCATGGGTCGGCTCATCAAGTTGCGAATCGCGAACTTCAGCATTTCCTTGCCTGGCCGTCGGGAAAACGCGTTTTTGCGACGCCGATCCGGCGTTCCAACTTATCATTCGGGTTGTCGATCCAACAAGCCGCGCTCGCGGCATCGACCGCCGTGGCCAGTCTTGAAACGCAATATGGGCCGTCCCTACAATGACTCACCGCGCCACGCGCGGTGGTTTTTTCATGCCCGAAATCGACTTTTACAAGACGCTGGGCGTCTCCCGAAACGCCTCGGCCGAAGAGATCCGCAAGGCTTACAAGAAGCTCGCGCGCAAATATCACCCCGATGTTCGTCCAGGGGATAAAGACGCCGCCGACCAATTTAAGAAGGTGCAGCAAGCCTACTCAGTCCTGGGCGACGCCGAGAAGCGCGTGCAATTTGACCGATTCGGCCACGCCTCCAATGGGGGCCACTCCGGCCCCTATCGCACGGCTTGGGCGAGCGGCCCGGACGGGACTCACGCGGTCGACCTGAGCGACCTGTTCAATCAAGTTTTCGGCGAAGGCATGCGTGGAGGGCCGGGCCCCGGCTTCGAGCGAGGTCCATTTCATGGCGGCGGGGGCGGTGGCGCGCGTGGGCCACGGGCGGAAGCGTTCGATCACACGGAAACTTTTGGCGGTTCCCACAAGGGCGACGACATTTCCTTTGAAGTGACTGTCCCGTTCCAGGTCGCCGCTGAGGGGGGCAGCCACGGTTTGCAGATCCGTCGCGGCGATCAGACCGAGCGGATCAACGTCAAGATTCCCGCGGGCCTCGATGACGGGGGCGTCATTCGGCTGGCCGGACAGGGGCATCCCGGCGGCTCGGGTGGTCCGGCGGGTGACCTGCTGCTCACGGTGCACGTTTCTCCCCATCCGTATTTCCATCGCGAAGGCAACAACCTGCTGCTCGATGTTCCAATCACGCCTTCAGAGGGCGCCCTGGGGACGAAGGTGGAAGTTCCCACTCTGTCCGAAGGTCATGTCACCGTCACTGTGCCGGCCGGAACCTCGAGCGGCACGAAATTACGGCTGCGGGGCAAGGGCGTTCTTAATCCGAAGACCAAGGAACGGGGCGATCAGTTTGTCGTCGTCAAAATCGTCCTTCCGCGGCAGACGAGCGACGCGGCGAAAAAACTCTACCAGGAGCTGGCCGAGACCGAACCGGCTGCTCCGCGCTCCGAGCTGTGGTAACGCACGCAGAGACGGGATTGTCTCGCCCGCGGTCGCGGCTTAGGATGAATAGTGGCCGGGCCACAAAACCAGGAATTTGCGGCGACCGCTCCATGCACGCTTCGACGCATCCGCCGGTCCGCCGGGCAAAGCCAAGTGCGGCCGCTGGCGCTCTTTTCGTCTTGCTGATTGTCGGACCCATTGAGCTCGCTGTTTCGGCCGAACCTCAGCCGACGACTGCGACACATGCTCCGACCGCAGCAGTCCCGTCGGCAAAGCCGCCCGAGGCAAAACGGTCTCCCGTGGCCGCAGCCCGGAGGGTGGAATTTGTCTCCGCCATGGTCTTGTGGTTTGCGATCCTAATGGTTGGGCTTGGACTTGTCGTGATGGTGATGGTTTGGGGAAGGCGATTGCGTCAAGCGGCGCGGCGCGAGCTTCCGACTTCGAGCGTTCCCGATCCTTTTTGGTACTTGAAGAAAAGCCCCTCGACAGTTGCCCAAGGCAACCAGGCCGAACGGTTAAACCAATCCGAGACCGGACAGGACTCGGACGAACGGTCGACGTCGTGAAGCAGTACGGCCTCTCGCGATCCCGACGGATGAAATCGTCTCGCGACTTTGCACGTGTCTTCGAGAAAAGGGCCCGAGCGAGCGACGGTTTCCTGCTCGTTTACGCGGCCGAAAACAATCTGGGTCGAACGCGTTTCGGAGTGAGCGTCTCGCGGAAGGTTGGAAAGGCCGTCGTTCGGTCGGCCGTCAAGCGTCGCTTGCGCGAGGCGTTTCGACTGGCGCAGCACGATCTTCCCAGGGGACTTGACCTCGTCCTGATCCCGCAACGCGAGGCAGCCCTTGCCGCCGCTCTTGCCGATTACCAAAAGTCGCTGGTCGAACTGACACGACGCCTTTCGCGCCGATTTGTACCACGTCCAACCTGATCGCGGCCCAGCCGAAATGACTGCGACGAAGCAGATGACGAACGCATTCCGTTGGATTCTGTCCGCACCGGCATTCGTGTTGGTGACCCTGGTGCGGCTCTACCAATGGCTCATTAGCCCCCTCCTGGGCCGTCGCTGCCGGTTCTACCCGTCGTGCAGCGAGTACTTCATCGGCGCGGTTCGCAAGTACGGCGCGATTTCAGGCTCGCTTCGCGGGATTTGGCGGATCTGCCGCTGCCACCCGTTTAATCCGGGTGGTTACGATCCTCCATGACCCTATTGACCGGCCGAGGTTGCCGGGGCCACGTACGGAACCATCCACGCCGGCTGACCGTAGCGTCCGCCAATCCACTGCGGAGATCTTACAACGTGGGTCGGAGTGGGAGTTGTCGCAGATTGAGTGCCGCCAGCCGGCGAGATCTGGCCGGCCGGTGCGACCGAGCCTGTCGATCCCGGCGCTGACGCCGGGTTGGTCTGCGGTGGGGTCAGCGTGGTTTGCGTCGGCTCAGATCGATCGTCAGAGTCGAGTGGCATGAGCGCCGGTCGATTGGCGACTGCGGGAGCTTCGGTCGTCGGCACGACGCGGAGTTCATCGACCGCGGGCATCCCAGCAACCGGTTGCGGAGAGCTGGCAGGCACGCCATCAGTCTGCGTCGGCGACGCTTGCTGAAATACGGGGAGCGAAGTCCCATCGCCATTCGCCTTGGCGACCGCCGCCTTGTATTCGTCGACCGGGATCGGATCGAATTCATTCGTGGCCGGAGGGCTGCTGGACGCGTTGGTCACTGCGGCCGCAGCCTGGGGACCGAACGGCCACTGTTCGATTTGATCCTTCGGCGCTGGTTTTTCGCGTGTTTCGTCCGGAGCCATGCGTTTCGTCTGGAAGTCGGCGGCGGCGTTCGCCGACTGCGGTCCCGCTTGCGAATCTCTCGCGCTGGCGGGCGCCACGGGAGTTTGTCCTTCGGCGACGGGAGAGAGGCCGTGCGCAGCCTGGGAATCTTCCTGGGCCACGCGGTTTTGGTCCGACATCGGCAGTGGGATTTGCACACTCGCGACCGCCTGGGGCGGCGGATTGTGAGACGCCGCCACCGGACCGGGCGTTTTAGCATTCTTCGACGCCGTGGTGGTCGACTTCGATGACGGCTGAATCAGATTGTGGAAGCGAGCCCGCAGTTTCGCCAACGGACCAGCGGGAGGATGAGTGGCCGGCGGACCGGCAGTCACCTGAATCCCGGCCGAGCCGACTGGCGCTGGAAGAGGCGCGTTTCCGGTGACGGCTTGTTGTCCGGAAACCGGCGCGTCCGCGGCTGAAGCAGACGCGTCAATCGGCTTTTGAGTGCGAAGTTCATCTTGATTCGATCCGGCCGCCGGCGCTGACTCAGCGCTGCGAGGCGGCGTGTCGGGCGCGGCTGGCGGCACCGCGTTATCCGCCGGACCGCTCACTCCAGAATCGGTGCCGGATTGTGCCGGTGGTGCGCCCCCGACCGGACCGGGCACCGAGAGCGTGGATGCTGCGGACGTCTCGGCGGGAGGTGCAGGAGCGGCCGCCGGTGGGTTTGCGGCAGCGTCGTTCACTGTGGGCGACGAGGTAACAACGGTCTCGGTCGAAGCTCCGTAGGGCCCGTACGGGATTCGGTAGCCCGACCACGTGCAACAGGCGGAGAGCCCGAACATCGCGAAGAGTCCGAGCGGTCCAAGCCGCGCCAACTGCTTCGAAACAGGCATATCCGCGTATCCTTCGCGTTCGACCGTCGGGCCGTGCTTGCGCCGTGGCCGTCGCCAAATTCCCTTTCGGCGCACGAAAATAGATCGGTCGAAATGAAAGACGCGATTGATCCGATTGGAGCGAAAGCCGGTTTGACCCTCGGCCCTGCGTCCAGTTATGCCCGTCGTTCAGGTGCGCGGAACTTTAGCATCGCGCCAACCTCCGTCGACCTGATGGGACAAGTCGAGGTTGCGGGAGAAAGCGAAAAAACCGGCAAAGAACACAGGCGGCTTAGGCAAAGTTTGACGGCGCCGAAACGCCGACGTCTGGAAGGTACTGGATGAAAAATGGACCAAAAGGCAGCTCGTTACCCGGCCTGATTCATCCTTCCAGTTTCAATCGTTCATGACTTCCTTCTCTTTGGCGGCCGCCATGTCGTTGACCTTGCCCTCGTTCTTCTTGGTCAGCTCTTGGATTTGATCCTTCGTCTGCTTGCATACATCCTCGGTCAGCGTTTTTTCTTTCTCGCCCTGATCGGCATGTTTGTTGGCGTCACGGCGAACGTTGCGGATGGCGACCCGTGCCTCTTCGGCCAATTCCTTGACACGCCCGCCGAGCTGTCGCCGACGCTCGTTGGAGAGGGGGGGAACATTCAGCCGGATCACGCGGCCATCCGAGTTGGGTGAAAGGCCCGTGTCGCTCGACTGAATTGCCTTGGCGATACTGGTCAGCGTGCTGACATCGAACGGGCGAATCAAAATCTGCTGAGGCTCGGGAATGCCGATGTTGGCAATCTGCTTGAGCGGCGTGGGCGACCCGTAATAGTCGACGCGGATCGAATCGACGAGCCCGGCCGTCGCCCGCCCCGTGCGCAACCCCTGCAGCTGGCCGTGCAAAACCTCGACGGCCTTTTCCATGCGTTCTTCGGCGTCGAGGAGGATTTCGTCCTGGTCCATGTCAATCTTCCTTCCCGTTGTTTTTCAGCTGCGTCGCCGGGACGACACGCGTGCCGATCCGCTCGCCCATGATCACCCGTTCGATGTTCCCTTCTTGCTGAAAGTCGAAGACGATGATCGGGATCCCGTGTTCCATGCAGTGGTGAATGGCCTGTGCATCCATCACCTGCAGGTTTTGCCGCAAAACGTCCTGGAAGGTGATCTCCGAATAGCGGACCGCGTGCGGATTCTTCTCCGGATCGGCCGAGTAAACGCCGTCGACTTTCGTGCCCTTGAGCACGACGTCGGCCTCGATTTCGCGGGCCCGCAGGGCGGCGGCCGTGTCGGTCGTTACGAAGGGGCTTCCCGTTCCGGCGGCGAGGATGACGGTGCGTCCTTTTTCAAGATGGCGCACACAACGCCGTCGAATAAACGGCTCGGCCACGCCTTCCATGCGGATCGCCGTCTGCAGCCGGGTGGCCACGCCGACTTTCTCCAGGGCATCCTGCAGAGCCAGGCCGTTGATCACCGTGGCCAGCATGCCCATGTAGTGGGCGGTGGGAGGATTGATGGCCGCGCTCACCGCCGCGAACTCCCGGCCGCGGAGGATGTTACCGCCGCCGCAAACGATCGCCAGCTGTACGCCCATCTGCACGA
>CAYWOV010000039.1:0-10668 GCA_964459965.1 uncultured Planctomycetaceae bacterium
TTACTTCGGCACCGCCGATCAAATGGAAAAACTGGCGAAGTGGGATGTGAGTTATTATCTGAAGAACTAGGCGGAGCCTTCGCGGTCGTCTCACCGGACCAGAATCCCGCTTGATCGCAGGGCTTCCAGCGCTTTTCTTTCACGCCCGCCGCGCGCCTCGTCGCATTCGATGGGGCGCCGCAACCCGGTGATCCTCCGGGAAACTCAAACGTTTTCCGGATCGCCCATCAAACCACCGATAAGTGACGCTTCAGCACGCCCCGGAAACTGACACGTTTCTCGGCACCCGTTCTGCGTGCCGGATTCCCATGCGTTTCCGCGGAATCGCGTCTACGGACAGCGAAAGCTGACAGAACGCGCTGGAATCCGCATCGGAATTCGAACCTTTGTCGACACGGTTTAATCCAGTTGTCTCTGTTTGTGAAGCCCGAGAGTGGCAAAGATGGAGCAGGAATGGAGTCGAACAGGTCAGCAGAAGAGAGGGCAGATCACGCGAAACGATCCGGCTAGTCGAATATCAGGATCGGGGAAGTTGAACATCGATGGGTGTGATTGGTTCTTTGCTTGTCGGAGGGGATGTGATCGCACGAATGAGGTAATTGAGTTCATCTTGAACCTCTGCAGGATCCTGAACTGTGGCTGCGATGCGATTGACTATGAGCTGTCGGAATCGTTTCCGAAGGCGATGGACGGCGACCCTAAAGGCCGCGTCTGTCAGCTCCAGCGTCCAAGCCGCAGTGACCGCGGTACTGCGATCTTCCGGCGTGACAAGCCAGCGTTGAAGAACTTCGAAGCGAGCAAGCTCGTTGTTGGCCTCCGCTTCAGCTCGCAAGAGAAACATGGCTTGTTCGACGACGGCCAACGCCCATTTGCGGTCGAAGAAGGCGTCTGGCGGGAAGCCATGCGGATCGGTAATGTCCGAAGGCCCGGTCTCGCCGGCGGCGGAATCATCCGGGCTTGATTGATCGAGCGAGCGCAGCGTCTGGCCGCCTCCACGTTTGAGAGTTCGCTCGCGGTCGTGCTGGTCTTCCAAGAAATGCTTCACAGCTCCGAGAAGATAGGTTCGGAAGCGGCCTCGCATCCGGTCCACGTTGTCGAGGCTGTCGCCTTCGAGCAGCTTCGCGAAGAATTCGTGCGTGAGGTCACGAGCGTCTTGGCAACCGCCGCGATAACGCCGAATGAACAGTTCAACTGGGCCATAATACATCTCGCTCAATTCACGGAGCGCCCGTTTCGCTGCCGGCGAGTTTCCGCGCGCGGCGATCACCTGGGTCCAATGCGTCGTCTGAAAGCTGTTCGCGGCACGATCACTCATGGCGCTTTTGCCGTAATCCTAACCCTGCGGAGGCTGATCGAATGGACGATCGACACTGCGCGACTCAACGGATGTCTTGAATCCAGGTTCCAAAGACACGTTTCGAAACTCGACCCACTGATAGTGTCGGCGCTGCACTTGGAATTGCTTGATGCTTGCAAATTCGTTTCGCGGCAGCGAGGCGATGCTGCGCGTCACCCCCTGCACCGAGGCGGAATTGGAACCTCGCAATGGGTTAATCGTGCCATCCGCTTTCAGGTAAGCCAGGCGCGTTTCGTAGTCGACGCGATCCGAGTAACTGAATGCCAGGGCAACCGTCGCGCCGTCCTGGGCGGTCGTCTGAACCGAGCCTTCCCAGTTATCGTTCGCGCCCCCTCCTTGTGATGCACTGAACTCATACTGGTTCGCGGGCCGATCGAAAGCGAGTGCCGTTTCCCACGGGCCGTCGGCAACACCAACTTGAACATTGAATTGGCAGGCGCCTGGCGGAGCGGCGAATTGTTGATAGATGATCATTAACGGCGTTTTCTTGTCAGCGGGATAGATCGCGTGTCCCATGCCGGAAAAATTGGACGTCCTGTCGAACCTCAAAACAGGCGACGGTGGCGTTCCGGACTGGCTGTGAACTCGAAGCAGGATCTCTCGAACAATCTTGCCAGCAGCCCAATTGTGACCTTCGAGTTCCGGCATCCTTTCCGTCGATGGTGCTCCATCGGGTTGCCAGCAAGACTCCCCGGCGGAAGGATGCGGCGCGAGCGCCACGAGCTCCACTGTGCCTTCGTGATAACTCGCCATGAAAGGCGGATGCATTTGTCTCACCGGTGCACCGAACGACGGACTCAGAGTGTCGCTGGCTTCAGGTGGACGAACGGCTGTCAGTTTTTCCCGCCTGGTGAAAAGAATCACAGCCAGCAGGCAGCCCACGATGAGTACGAGCAACAGCAGCGCCGTCGACATCGGCAAGAGGCGGCGGAATGTACCGGATGGCGAAACCTCATTCGCCGGAGTGGTCGCAAGCTCATGGCCTGTTGCAGCAACGACTGCTGCGCGGATTGCCGCATACCAATCCGCGATCACCCGGCGGAAATGGGAGGGCCACCGGAACAGGCTGACGAAAGGGGTCAGGATCAGGCTTTTGCTCTGGCCATCTTCTTCGAAAGTCAAACTGACAAAATGCGCTCCCGCCGGATACATCAAACGTGGGTAGGGGAGAAGGTTGAGAGCCCGGATGGCGGTCAGCGGGATCACGGTCATCGTCCCGTCACGCGAGAAGGTGAGCTGCCGTTCGTCGAGGACCAGGACCCCTCGGCTTTGCCAAGGCAATAGCTGACCCCAGTAAATGGCGAATTGTTCCGACGTGATGAGGCAGGCCTGGCCCGTCTTCAGCACACGCGGCGCAGCAGGTCGGATTTCGACCGGCGAGCTTCGAGCGCTCGTGGGATGGAGTGCGACGGTCTCCACTCCCGTCTGGAATTCCGTCGCCGTTTGAAACCGGAGTTCAGGTTTTTGCTCCAAAGCGCGCAGCACAATCTCATCCAGCCGCACATCAATCTGCACCTTCTTCGAGGGCGGCTGCAGGTTCACGCCGGGCAACTCGCCGGTGAGCATCTCGTACAGCACGACGCCAAGGGAAAAGATGTCGGCGCGATGATCCACCGAAGCCGGGCTGTCGCGCTGTTCGGGGGCCATGTATTGCGGAGTGCCGAGCACCGATTGCAACGTCAGTTCGGCGGGCCCTGGGGGCGGGGCGCCCGCCCTTCCGGAGTCTCTCTCTGCGGGAGCGCTGTGCAGCATTCGGGCAATGCCGAAATCCGCGATCTTGATCCGGCCGTCTTTGTCGAGCAGCAGGTTTTCCGGTTTGATATCGCGATGGACGATGCCGCGGTCGTGGGCGAACTGCAGCGCCTCGCAGATCGGCGGGACGATCGCCAACGCTTGCTCCGGACGCAGCCGCCCGGCGTTCATCACCTGTCGCAAGTTCGCGCCGTCGACGAACTCCATCGTCAGGAAGTAGAACTCGCCGGCCTGCCCAAAGTCATAGACTGTGACGATGTTGGGATGGTTGACCTCCGCCAGAGTCTTCGCCTCGCGGGAAAACCGTTCGGCAAAGTCCGGATTTGTTGCACGCTGAGGAACCAGAATCTTCAGCGCGACCAGCCGTCCCAGCGACTTCTGCCGCGCCTTGTAGACCGCACCCATCCCACCACACCCGATCAGCTCGATGATCTCGAGCTGAGGAAACGCGGACGTCAATTCTGCCACGTCCGGCGGCGTCCAAGGCATTACGGGAAAATCGTCGCCCCCCGTCCCAAACGCCACCTGCCTGAGCAAACACGCCGGGCAAACTCCTCCCGCCAGGGCGGCGTCGGTCACCGCACCGCATCGGGGACATTTTGAATCAATCAAAGAGTCGATCATGTGCACCTCGGACCTCGATCATTAGGCCGCGCATATTCAGTTCACCTATCGATACTTGAGGTGTCGGGAGGGGCCGGTTACATGCTTTTCGAAAAATCGTCTGGCTGGCAGTGCCGTTCTAGGGATGCGGAAAAGAAGTCGAGAGTCGCTGGTGATTCTATCTGATCCTGAGAGCTTGCCCAAACTTGCGTCCGAAACCAGAGGGCCTGGACTGTCGCCCCTCCGGGGCTTGGGGAATAATCTCGGCGACCGCACCCAGCGATGAACTCGCTGGGCTACCATCGGTCGGCCCTCCGGGGCTTGAAACGGCAGGCCAAGGGCTGCGCAAGGCTCCGACGGAGAAAAGAAGGGGCTGGGGGTCGCGGGGCGGAGCGCCACGATCGGAAACCCCAATCGGGGCTCGAGCTCGCGTTCCAAAAACGCCACGGACAAAGCGGCTGGCTGCGATTTGAAGCGACTTCAGGGCGTCGGCTGGGACGACTTCTCAGCGATGAGACGGATCACGTCGGCCTGGCCCGTTCGTTCGGTCAAGCAGGCCGCCGCCCGGCTCGTCCAGTTTCGCCGGAGATTCCGCAGCCACCACGGGCCGAAGCCTGCCTCCGCCGCCTGTCGCGCCGATTTCCGCAGGCAACTGCCGCGGCCCATCTGCTCGAGCGACAGCACGCGAAACCCTTCGGCCTCCACCATCGCCTCGAGCGATGCCGGCTCAAAATGCGTCAGATGTCGCGGCAATGCCAATTCGAACCAATGCTCCTGGAAGTGCCGACGCGACCACGATCCGAAATTAGGAACGCTGACGGCAAGGATTCCGCCCTGCCGCAGCACCGCGTTTGCCGCCTTGAGGACCGCGCGCGGACTGTGAACATGTTCCAGAGAATGCCACATCGTGACGGCATCGAACGACTCGGGTCGGACGTGGGGATGCGGCAGCGTGCCGACGTGGACTCGAATGCCGGCCCCCACGCCGAGGCGATTGGCCACGGCCGCAGAGACGTCGATTCCCTCAACCTGCCAGCCATATTCGCGCATCCGCTTCATGAAGTCGCCGGCGCCGCAGCCAAAATCCAGCAGCCGTCCCGGCGGCCGAAACGGGATCCAGAACTCCTGCCGCCGCACACCGCGAATCGTCGCCTTGCCGATTGCCGCGTAAATTGACGTCAGAGGGTCCTTGGACTGGGCCGGATAGCCGAAGTCGCGTCGCAAGACGGCGTGCTCGAATCGTCGCCGAGTAACGGGACGCGGACGTGTCTCCGGTTCGTGTCCCGCATAGGGGGCGTAGTCGTCCGGGTAAAAGACGCCCATCGATCGTGCCACCGGCCGGGGATTCGTAAACGACAACCGACAGTCGAGACAGCGAACGACGCGAAACGTCCCACCGATCTCCGTCAAACGATCGCCGGCTGACAGCACCGCCTCGTGCTCGCCGCCACCGCACATCGGACAGTCGATTGATTCGAGTTCGACCGAGGGCCGCTCGATCGCGACGGCACGTCGGCCAACGAATGCTTCCGGCGGATGGAGTTTCTCGATGCTCGAGATCACGGCGCAGCTCGACGAGTGAAGACCGGTGACGTGTGAAGATGGGAAGCTGGACCGACGGTCGACGGACGGAGGCAAGCCGACTTTAGGAATTGGATGCGCGTCGACAATCTCAACCTAAACTTACTCGTCCCACCGCCTCGACCCACTTGATTGAATCTCGGAGCTGTCAATTCTTTTCGTTAATGTGAGACGCGAACTCGACGAGCCGGCGAAACCGAGTCCGCTGCTGCCCGCCCGGACCGGCATTCTGAGCTTGGTGACTTTACCCGGTTCGCCTATACTTCCCGCCCTTCTCCCAGTCGCGGCACGTCGATCTCGCCGTTTTCTGTCAAACACCGTCTGCACCTCCACGCACAAATCCGCGCTCGAGACTGTCGAGTCTGCCTCGGAGCATTGCACGCCGATGTCGAACGCCCAAAGGGCCGTGTTGCCCCTCCGCACACAACCGCTTGACGCCGTCGCCACGCGCTTGAGCGTGTTCAAGCCCTACATCGCGGTCGGCGTCGTGTTGTGGTTCGCCTTGTCGATCAGCCCCACCTGGCTGCCGACGCCCGACAGCGCCGTCTATCTCATGCTCGGCCGCAGCCTGGCCGAGGGCCACGGCTACGCACTCGACAACCAGCCGCACGCTTATCTTCCGCCGGGTTACCCGCTCTTGCTCGCCGCGTTCGACCGCGTCGGCCTGGGCAGCATGTGGTGCCTGAATCTGATGATGGGAGTGATCGGCCTCTTGACGGTCGGGATGAGCTATCGACTCGTCTCGGAAATCGCCTCGCGACAGGTCGCCCTGCTCGTCGCCGGCCTGCTGGGCTGCAATTCGCTCTTGCACGCGATGAGCGCGGTGCAGCTCAGCGATGTGCCCTTCACCTTGCTGGTCCTGACGGGCCTTTACGGCATGCTTTGCGGACTGCGCGGACAACGTTGGGCCCTTGAATGGGGCGCGCTGGCGATCCTGGCATCCTGCTGGATCCGTGTCGCGGGAGTCTCGCTTGCCGTCGGATGTGCCTTGGCACTCGTGCTGCAGCCGCGTTCGACGTCGGCACGACGCGTCGTCGCGAATTCGAGCGCGCTCGTCGTGGGAGTCGCCGCGACGCTGGGCCTCTTCTACCGGCGCTATCAGCAGTCACTTCAAGCCGAACACTCACTGCCGCCGGCCAGTTACATGGCCGCCGTCGACGCGCTCGTCTCCGCGGCGCCTGGCACGCTGCTGGTCCGCACGCTGAAGAACGTTTACGACTCGGCGGCGGAAATGCCCCGCTTTCTCTTGGGGCTCAAGTTACATCCGCTGCCGGTGCTGGCCGGGATCTTCGTCCCCGCCTTGGTCGGTGTCTGGCGGCGACTCGTCCGCCGCGAGTTCTTGATCCTCCTCGCGGTGGCCAGCTACGGCGGCGGCATCGTGCTCAACCTGCCGGCCGGAGCGCGGTACCTGCTGCCGATCGCTCCGCTGCTGATCCTGCTTTACCTCGAGGGGCTCTCGGCCGTGTTGACCTGGCAACCCCGCGTCCGCCGCTGGTCGTATCCCGGACTTTTCGGACTCGTCGTCGCGTTCGTCGGGCTAAACGCGATCGAGGGCCTGCATTGGACATATAAAAACCATCACCAAGTGGCCGCCCAGCAGGCGGCCCTCACAGAAACGGCCGATTGCCTACGAACGCAGGCCGCAGCAGGAGAGCGCATTCTGGGTTATTCGGCCGAATCGGAGCTGGCCTATCTGAGCGGGATTCCGTATCTGCAACTCGATCGGTGTCAGCTGGCCGGCAAGATGTCGCGGAACGAGTATCTCCAGTTCCTGTTCGATCAACGCGTTCGCCTGGTGGTGCTGATGCCCGGCGAGAAGTCGAGACTCGCCGACGAAAGCCTGATTAAAGACGCTGTCCGCGACCGCCAACTCTTCGAGCCGATCGCCGACAACGGCCAATTTCACATCTACCGCTTCTTAGCCCCGCCGCCGATCGCGCCAGCCGATTCGTGCGATCAACCCGGCCGTCCGCAGCTGCGCTGAATCCCAGGATCGGTTACGAGTTTTGTAGAGTGTGACCAGCCGGTGCTTGAGCGATACAAATCGGCCGGCGTACCAAGCGATGAATCGGCTGCCGGATTCGGAACCGCCAGTCTTGTCGGCAATTGCGTCGTGTTCAATATCGGCGGTAATAAGTATCGCCTCGTGACAAGAGTGCTTTACGCAAGCCACAAGGTTGGCATTCTCAAAGTGATGACACACGCTGAGTACGACGACGAAAAATGGAAAGTCGACTGCGGCTGCTTTGCACCTCCGCCGCTGGCGGCGAACATCTGAGAGGGGCAGGGTCGGGGGGCAGAGGGCAAGGGTCGTGGGGCGGGGGCTTGTGGCTGATCGCAGTCCTGGCTCATCGTGCTCACTCTGCCAATGCATCGCGGTCGTTTTCCACGGGGCAAAGCTCGCCGTCACTTCGGCCGATACACGTCGGGCACTTTCTGGCTCTCGCCTAGCATCTCGAGCGCTTGGTCCACGAGTTTTTCCAACTCGACGAGCTTTCCGGCGTCTGCCAGGGTCCGAGCTCCCTCCATGAGCCTGGCGACCGCCGAGGGGTCCTTGCCGTTCTTGAGCCAACGCTCGACCCCGGATCGCACCCGTTTCATCTTCGCCTGAATGCGGAGCTGCGGGTGATCCACGGGCTGCTCCACGAGCCGCTGTCCCGTCAGGAACTTGCGATAGGCTGCGATGGCTTCCGGATTGAAAGCGCCCTCCCAAAGCCGCTTGGGGAGATCCTGGCCGGTGGCCCCCACATTCACGCCGACAAGCACGCAGCCATGGTTGTAGTGCCAGCCGAGGTACGTCTCGCAGTCCACAAGGCTTCCCGGCACGCCGGCGTTGGCCTCCACGCCTGCCCAAGGGGGATTGCCGTGCTTCTGTAGCTCCTCGTAGATCGGTTTGAAGTTCTCTCCGAGAACAGCGACCGCGTAGGTGGTCCAGCCGGGCCGAGAATACTTGTTGAAGGCCGTCCAAATGGGCGCGTTCATGAGCTCGATCGGCGCGGGGGCGGCGACATGCGGGTAGAGCTTCTCCGCGGGAATTCCCGTAGCGACGAACTGCTCGCACCAGAACGCGACCGTCTCCTGAATGATCTCGGCGAGGGCCTGGTGGAAATCGTGCGGCGGATGGTCCGCGCGACAGCCGCGATCCAAAAGCGCCCGATAGCCGAGCGGTCCCGGGAGCACGCCGTCTGCCTGCATCAGCTTCGCGAGTTCGGGCTCCGGCTTTGAGTAGTCGTCGATGCTCGGCTCCGAGCCCACCAGAATTCCCGCGAAGAGGACTTCCTTGCCCTCCCTCTTGAGTCTCGCGACTTCCTCGCGAAGGACCGGCCCAATGACTTTCGAGACGATCCGCCTGACCTCGGCCCGCGTTCGCTTGCTCGTCAAGCACATGTTCGGCGGCAGACGTTCGAGCGCGCCGTGGTTCAAGTAGTGCACTTTATTCGGCGGCCCGTCCCAGCCGTGCCACTCGACGTTGTCTTTGTTGTCCGGGTTGTAACCCGGCTTGTGCGGATCGAACCAGTTCCAAAGATCGGGCCGTCTCTTCCAAGCCTGATGGAGATCGAAATGCAGCATCACCGCCATGTCATGCTGGCGGGCCGCGGCAAACGCACTGCGAATCAAGCCGGGCAGCTGCTGCTCGAGTTCATAGGTCGCCATCGGCAGACCGAAACCCAAGAGCCGAATCTTGCCGTCCCCCTTCATGCCCACCCGCTCGGCCAGCTCCCCGGCTTTCTCCGGGGAACTCCAGAAGATGAGGTACTTCGGTTTTTCCGACTCGGCCGATGTCTTGCTCTTCGCGGGACGAGCCGGCGTGTTTTGCTCTCCCGCATTCGCGCAGGCACAAGGCAGCAGGCAGAGGGCCAGTCCGCAAACCGAGCCCGTGGCGTGAATGTCCTGGCCCGTGAGTGCGAAGAGAACTCCGGCGACGGAAATCAGTTTCTGCAAACGTGCCTGCCGGCCACGCAACGCCTGTTTCAAGATCGCCATCCACTTCTACAAACAGAGGGCATCAAACGCATCACGGTGCCTGGAAAACAACTTTGTACAGCAAAGTTAATCACATATCTCTACAAGAAGGTGGAAACTAAGAACTTTCCCACCCGAGTCCGCACCTTGGAAGCGACTCGCCTCGACGGCGCGGTCGGGTTTAGTGCTGACCCGAATTGCCATCGGCTGCAACGTGTTTTTCCGGCAGGCCCGGCTCGCGCCGGACTGCCGCGGTCGCGAGCCTGCGGAAAAGGACACCACTGACCACGCCAACCGTTGAGACAACCAGTGTGAACATTGCCAGAAACAGGATCGAAGTATAGGTGTTGGGGTGCAGTGTGTCAGGCAGGCCCAAAACGTGCTTCACCACGTGGGCCAAGGGTACGCATGCCCATAGGACGGCCGCAGCGATCCACCCGCTCCGTCCCCACACCGCCCCGGAGACTGCGCTCGCAGCCAGCAGGAGCGCAACGATGACGATTGGGCTGACTTCGCCCTTGAACGCCCAGTTATCCACAGACACGATGGCTGCTCCAGCCACGAGCCCCGCGCAAAGAGCCGTTTGCCACGCTGAAAGGATGGGTTTCATGCAATGAACCCCTTATGCGCGAGAGAAGCTTAGGTCCCTGAGCCAATCCACGTCACCGCCCGACGACAAGTTACTTTGCAACACAAAGTCACTTTACTTGGCGCCACCTTTGGTGGCAAGCGCGGCTTTCGTGGGCGCGGGAAAAGGTGTCAGGAACGAATGGCACTGCCACCTTTGTGTGCTTTGGGACGGAGGATGCGGGACGGGGGGCGGGGGCTTGTGGCTGATCGCTGCGTGTACTCCTGGCTCATCGTCCTCACTCTGCCAATGCATCGCGCTCGTTTTCCGGGGCGGGCCAGCGCGAGAACCAGCGGTACGATAACGACGGCCGTCAAAGCCGCGGCGAGGATGCCGACGGTCCGATTGGAATGATCGGCAATCGCGCCGTACGCGATCGGCGCGAGTCCGCCAGGGCAAAATTGCCAAGCGCCCGAGTGAGCGCCTGTCCCAATAGCGTTCGGCCCGTCTATTGCCTTCGTGGAATTCGGACGTTGCGGAGCGAATTGGAAGGGTCACGTGGGGGCTTAACGATTCGCATTGGGGCAGTGTGGCGAACCAAGGCGGTCCGCGAGAGACGAGTCAGGGCGCAGCGTGAAGCGGCTCGCGCTCACGAGGTGTCGTGGCCGAGTCATGATGGCTTAGAGTTTGGTCGGTGCGCCGTCGTGATGCTTCAGCTTCGTCAGGTGCGCCAAAAGTTCCGCTTCGCTGGCCAGACCGCTGAAATAGAAGCAGATCATCTCGTAGGTCCGCAGCGTCGGCTTGCGCCCCGTCCAGAGGCTGATCAGCAAACAGGCGATGATCG
>CAYWOV010000040.1:0-10604 GCA_964459965.1 uncultured Planctomycetaceae bacterium
AGACTGGCGCAACTTCTTGGCCTGCGCTTCGAGCAATTGGAAAACCTGGCCGTCGGCTAAATTCAACGTCGACGGAATGGCGGCCGGTCGCAGGCCGGTCAGTCCTTGAGTGATGACCAGAGCCGCCAGATAACTGCCGGCGGCAGTGGGATGAAGTTTGTCCGGCTGGTAGAGACGAATGGAACGATTGCTGCGGAGTGTCGCATCCCAGGCGTCACCGACAGCGAACAATTGCAATTGGCTCGTGATCGCAGCTTGTCGGTAGGACTGTGCTACCAATTTGAACCCACCGGCCTCACCCTGGAAGGGCCAAACCATGTACAGTGCGGGGGTCGCACCATGGTCGCGAGCTTCCTTTGCCCATCGTCCGGCCCACTCGCGTAACTGAGTCTGACCGTCCGGTTGGGAAGACGGCGCCTGTTGCAGCACGAGGAAATCCCAATGCCCTCGCGCGAGTGCCGTGCGTCCTTTACCGTTGAGCCAATGGTCTTCGAGACTCACACCTCCCGGAGTAATTGCCTGGTAGGTCAGGCGAGTTCCCCTGGTGGCCGCCATGCTTTGCACCAGTGCTGGCAGTTCATTCGCCGCGGTAAGACTGTCGCCCAGAAAGAGAACTCGAAGTTCCGTGACCTTAGGACGCTCCATCGTCTCTGCTGAGGACATTTCGGTTTCCTCTCCGCGAGCGGTGATCACACCGAGGGCCAAGCAAATGGCACACGCAGAGATCTTTTGGGCCTGTCGAAACTGATTCATACTTTGCTTTAGCGGGCTCTGAAAAGTGCGTCGGCCTCCGCGTTGAGAAACTTCAGTTCCGCCCGCTCATCCCAAGGCGTCACGCCAGGCGTGGTGGAATTTCGGGGATTGCCGCGAGCGATCGATTGCCGCGCCTTGTCGTAGAATTGTTTTGCCAAGTCCGCATGGCCGAGTTGATGGTGGGCCATCGCTAAAAACAGATCGTCCCAAGCTGTGACCTTCTGTTTGTGGGCCTTGATGCCCTCATTCAAGCGCTGGATGGCCTCTTCGTAGCGACCAACTCGATACAGGACCGACCCCAAAGTGTTTAGCTCGGCCCAGCCTTTGGCCTCGCCGTTGGCCGCCTGTTCCGCCAGGCGCAGAGCCTGCGAAACGTCGGAAGTTGCCGCCGGACCGATGGCGCACGTCCACGCGACGCTATTGGCCTCCGACAAATCCTTTGTATCGCCGAATTCCCCGATCATGGCCGCACAGGTTGCGCGATAACCTTCGGTTTCGCCATGCGCGAGTTGCGCCCGAGCCAAGTTGCCCATCACCAAAGTGGTTCTCTCACCGAGCGCCACCGCTCTTGCCAAGTCGGCCACCGCTTTTTCCCATTGTTCAAGCTCGGCCTCAGCGACTCCTCGCTTATAGCGGGTTTTCCAGTAATTGGGATTGAGAGCGAGCGCTTTGTCATAGTCGTCGATGGCTTTTGTCCATTGTCGCAGAGTCGCGTACATTGTTCCTCGATTGAACCAAAGCCACCACGATCGCGGCGCGAGTTTTAAGCCCCGCGAATAATCGGCCAGGGCAAGATCCCATTGTGATAAAGACTGATAAGCCGAGGCGCGGTAAAACCACGTGTCGTTCGATTCCCCCTTGAGTTGGATCGCCTTGGTCGCATCTTCGATTGTCTGGTTCCAATTTTCCTGCTCGTAGTCCGCATGGGCGAGGATTCGATACCAAATGCCGTTGCCCGGATAGTTAGCCGCGATAAAACGAACGTGAAATCCCAGGGCATACCACTGCTTGGCAGTTTCGGCGGGCTCAGCCTGTTCCTGGTGCCAGGCCAGCCAACCTTTCTCCAAAATCTGCCGCCGCAACGCGGGCGATTCCTGCGCGAGCGTTTCCGCGTCCCAAATCTTCAGTATCCCCCCGCTCCCCCCTGTGGCGATTTGTCTGCCGTCTGGTCGATACGCTGCGCAGAAGAGCATGGCGCCGGGCTCCGACAACGAAAGAATTTCCTGCCCGGTCATTGCGTCCCAGAGCTTGACCGATCCGTCCAAGCTCGCGGTTGCGATTCGATTGCCGTCTTTGCTGAACACGACCATCATCACACGGTTGGTGTGTCCTTGCAGTTCGAACACCTCTTTGAGCGTTTTGGCATCCCAAACCCTTGCTGTGCCGTCGGCGCCGGACGTCGCGAGCCGCCGGCCATCGGGACTGAAGACAACCCGATAAACATCCTGCCAGTGCCCGCTGATTTTGCGAATGACCTTGCCGGACGACGCATCGCGAAGAGCCACGGAGCCCTGAAATCCACCCGTCGCTAACCACTTGCCATCGGGGCTGAAAGCAACCCCGTACACTCCGCCCGAGGGATCTTCCCAATGGTCGGTCTCTTTGCCTGTGTTCATGTCCCAAACCCGGATCTGACCGGGCATGGAATGTTCGTCGGCGGTGATCGCAGCGGCCAGACGGACTCCGTCGGAACTGAAGCTGAGCGATCGGATCGCCCGGCCACGTATCGGCTGGAAGGAATAGATTACCGCGTGGTTGGTCGTGTCCCAAACCTTGACCGTCCCACCCACTCCCTCACCCGCACTTTCCCCCGTGGCGAGCCGAGTTCCATCGGGACTGTAAATGGCGCTCATTACCGAGGTTTTGTGCCCCTTGAGCACAACGGGAGCGTGTTCCGGCTCCAAATCCCAAATGCGCAAATCGCCGTTCTCGCCTCCACCCCAAGCCACCTCCGCGCGATTTGGAGCGTAAACTGCGCTCAGCGTTGTCTCAGTTACATTCCTGAGCACAATCGCCTCGGGGCGCGCCGTCAAATCCCAGATTTTCAATCCGCGGTCCATGCTGCCGGTCGCCAGGCGCGTGCCATCGGGGCTGAACGCGACAGAGAGCAGATAGTCAGTATGCAGACGAGAATTGACGATCGAGTTGCCACTGCTGAGATTCCACAGCGTGACCGTCCGATCACCGGTCGAGGCCAGTTGCGTGCCGTCAGGACTGAACGCCACGCCGCTGACCAGTCCGTTCCCATTATCAAACGAGTAAACTTCGGCACTGGTCTCCGCGTTCCAAACTTTCGCTTTGCAGTCGTCACTGGCGGACGCGAATCGCTTGCCATCGGGACAGAAGGCAACTCCGTTGACATTGCCGGTATGGCCGCCGAGATGACGAATCTCCGAGCCCGTTTCGACATCCCAGAGCCGCACATTTTTGTCGCACGCTCCAGACACCAATCGTTTTGAGTCGGGACTGAAGGCCGCGCACAGCACAGTATTCGTCGACCCCTTGAGCGTGTGGAATCCCCGCCGCGTCGCCAGATTCCAGATTTTGATGTTGTGATCGCGGGAACCGCTCGCTAGCCAGCGGCCATCGGAACTAAACGTGACCGCCATGACTTCATCGGTATGGCCGTCCAGCGCAAATGCCGGCTTCCCGTCGGCGACGTTCCAGAGCTTAACGGCCGAAGCGCTGCCGCCGGTGGCGAGGAGCTTGCTATCGGGACTGAAGGCCACGCAGCGCAAGCTGGATCGATCGGCTTGAATCTGGCGGATTTTTGTGCCGTCCGCGGCGTCCCAGAGAATGACGACGCCTCCGGCGCCAGCAGAGGCCAGAAAGCGGCCGTCGGGGCTGAAGGCCACGCTCCAAACCTTGCCGCTGTGGCCTTCCAATGTCAACAGGGCCGATTGGCAAAGCCGGGACAGGTAGTACCACTCGAAACCGCGGAAGTCGGTCTCCCCTTTTCCCGGAGATTGATAGCGAGCGAGCAACTGCAGCACGCGCGTATATTGGTGATCCTGCCAGGCGCGGTGCGCAAGGCTCATGTCCGCCCCGTATTGATAGCGCCGCGCGAGATCACGTTGCTGCTGGGCGATCGCGTGCTGCTCTTCGGCTTGAGCGCGCTGTTTTTCGGCGATCGCCCGCTGTTTGTCGGCTTCGTCGCTCTGTCGCCGGGCGTTTTCACTTTGCCGGTCGGCTTCCCCTCGCTCTCGCGTCGCGATCGCGGATTGACGCTGTGCTTCGTCGCGCTGTTGCTCGGCCAGATCGCGGAGACCTCTCATTTCTTGGGCCCGCGCAAACCACACGCCGCCCGCCAAGAGGCTCGCCATGGCCAATATGGCAACCACCATCAGCGCGGCCGCCAGGGGGCGCCGCCGCGCCCATTTCAGCGATTGCTCCCACGCGCGGATGGGTCGCGCTTCGACCGGCTCGCCTGCGAGAAATCGATGTAAATCGTCGACCAGGGCGAGCGCCGTCGGGTAACGCCGCTTGGGATCCTTTTCGAGACACTTATGGACGATCGCCTCCACGTCCGCCGGGATGCCCGGATTGTACTTTCGCAATCGCTCCGGCTCTTCCCGTTGAATCTTCTCCATCAACACGGGCGTGGGCGTATTCTCCGCTGCGCCAAACAGTGGGCGCAAGGTGAGCAACTCCCACAGCGTCGCACCCAGACTATAGACGTCGCTGCGCCGGTCGAGCGTGCCCACCGCCAGGACTTGCTGCGGGCTCGCATACCGCAACGTGCCGACGAATTGCCGGGTGCGGGTCAAACGCCCCTCGACGTCGTCGGCCAATTGCGCGAGCCCCAAGTCCATCAGCACGGCTTCGGCACCGTCGCTCGTGACTTGGATATTACCTGGCTTAATATCGCGATGCAGGACTCCATGTTCGTGCAGGGCATGTGCGGCCCCCGCGACCTGACACATCAGCTCCAGCATCCGCTCCACGTAGCGGCCGTCTCCGCGCTGGACCGCTTCGTGCCCGCCGTTGGACGAAGCCTGCCTGGAACTGGGAGGCGCGGCGGTCGACCGCACTTCGCTCAGCGTCTTCTCCGCCCGCTTCACTTCCTGGCACGCAGCCTCGACGGAACTTCGCCAGACCGGCAGATCGACTTCCGTCGCGCTGGCGGACTTCGTGCGCAACTGATCGCTGACGGCATCCAGCGGCGCCCCTTCCACGAGTTCCATCACATAGAACCATTGGTCGCCGTCCGAGCCCGACGTAAAAATCTTTACCAGGTTGCGGTGCTCGACTTGCCCCAGCGCGCGGATCTCGCGGCGAAATCGCGCCTCAGTTTGGACGTCCCCCACTTTGAGCACCTTCTTGAGGGCGACCTGCCGCCCCAGGGACGGCTGCCAGGCCCGGTAGACCACGCCCATGGCTCCGCGGCCCAGCTCGCTAAGCAGTTCGTACTCGCCAAGTTTTCGCGGCTGTCCGGCCGGCCCTTCTTCAACGATCGATTCTTCCGCCGAAGGCTGGTCCTCGCATTGCTCCGCCTGTTGCGCCGAGACGCCCATCTCAAGCACCAGCGCCAAGAGCTCTCGCTGCTCGTCACCCGAGTCGGCGAGCTCCTTTTCCTGACCGGTCGTATAGCACAAGAACGCGGTTCGGCCCTTCCCCTTCGCGCGATTGCCCCGCCGAGAGTTGAGGAATGCCGCTTGATTCGACTCGAGATTGTAGATGAGAAAGGGATACAACGATTCCAGCTGCGTGTCGCCTGCCTCCGTGGGAGTCGAGCCCAAGTAGACGCGTTCACCGTCTGGGAGCCGGGCGGCTTCGGACCGCGGCCTTTCCAGCGACTCGATCCGTCGGGCGTTCTCGCCGTGCAGCTCGAAGCGTTGGATCAGAAATTTCCCCTCCACCTGCCGCACGTCGGCGATATAAATCAGCCGCCGCCCCGCCAGCACATCGAGCCGGCTAAAAAGTTCCGCAGCCCCGCTCTGCAAGGCCCGTCCCATCTCGTCATAAAACGTGTCGCCTCGCTGGCCCGCCGCACCGTGGCCGACCTCCTTGTTGCGATATTTAACCAGCCGATCGAACAATTCGGTCAAACAGACCGTCGCCCGGGCCCCCTCCTTTCCTTCGAGCGCTTTCGACAATGCCGCATCCAGTCCGGCGACGCGGGGCAGGTTATCGCGGCGTGGACCGAGGAGCAGCTCGCGCAATTCCTCAAAACCGGGTACTCGCTCGTCGGCCAGCACGGGCGTTAACCGTCGGAGAATCTCCCACCAATGACCGAGCGACGGGCGGACGAGATGTTGCAGACATTCCGTCAACGATGGATCGCGCTCTTCGCGTCGCGCGTAATTGACCACCGCGACGGAAGCCAGCAATTTGAGGCTGGCCTCCCAGAGATAGAAGCCGGCCAGGTGCCTCTCCAAGGGCGTTTTGGCGTTTTGGGCGCGGCGATACAGCTGCGCCAGCGGCAGCGGCCACCGCGACACCTCGGTCTCATAGGGGGAAACGTCAAAAGCCATCGTCAGCCATTAACGAGCCGGCGTTTAGCGGTTTTTACTCAATCGGGGCCATTCGTTGTAGCCCAGCCGGCGAACATACCTTGCCGCCAAGTCGCGAGAGTGTCCTTGAGCGTTCGCTCTCGCTGAAACGACTTCCCCAACATGAACTTCTGCGTTCGGGCTCGGCGGATTTCTGGCGTTCGCGAAGGAGCGGCCAGAGCTGTTGAGGTTCATCTCGTATGCGGCAATCGGTTTTCCGCTCTTGGCGATCAGTCTCGTTCTCGAATCGGCGGATCGTTTCCCGCCGGCGCGCGAGACCGCGGCAATGTCGTCGCAGCCATCAAGAACTTCGTGCGATCCGGACGAGACTCCGCTCCCAACCCAACCCTGAGATGGGAGTGGGTTCCGGAGAGAACGGGATGTCCGCCGGTCCGCCGCGCGACTCCCGGAGCGAGCGTCTACTTTTTTCGCTTCAATTCAAACACGACGTCACCGGCCGGCTTGCCGTTCTCGTAGTGGATCCATTTGGTCCGCAGCGTGTCTTTGTCGACGAAGGTGTAAGTCACGTTGTGCATGTGCATATCGTTGGGAGATTTCATGTTGCCGCCGCGAACAAACTTGAAGACGACGTCTTTGCCCTCAACCTTGTCCGGGGCCTTCATCTCGGGCTGATTGCCGAGAGCGCAGTAGTGCGTGAGCACGATGTCGTCGCCGTCCTGATGGATCACATTCAGCATTTCGTGCTCCGTGCCCGGGAACATTGTCTCGGCGACGATCGAACCGGCCGAACTGACTTTGAACACGGTATGCAGCTCGCCCGGCCCATGCTCGAGCTTGTCAGATTTGCCGACCCATTCACCTTCAAGCTGCTTGAAGCGCTCGAAGCCTTGTGAGCTTGCCGCGGCCGGGTGGTGACCGTCGGCGGCGAACGGCATCGTCGACGGAAACAGAAAGGCGAAGGCGAAAAGACTTGCGGTCCGAAACGACATCGGCGAACTCCTCAGATTGAGCGTCTGGCGTTGCTGACAAAGCTCCTCGAAATGGGGAGCTCGTGCTCGGCTGCCCACATTTTACAGCCCGCTTCGTGCAATCAACATCGCACAAGGGTCGGCAAACGGACATTCAGCCTGGTCGGACCTTCGAAGCCAACTGTGCCCAGAATGGCTTACATCAAGAGGTGGCCAGACTAGAACACATAGGGAATCATGCGTTTTGTGGCTTTCGCGTAGGCTTGGTACTCAGGATACACCACGGCCACCAAACGCTCCTCACACAACATTCGGCCGACCGCACCCGCGAATAGGAGCAATCCCAGCAGCAACGCGAGCACAGACCCGCCGTGCAACGCGCCCGCCCAGCCAAACAGGCACGCGGCCGTGTAGATCGGATGCCGGATGAACCGGTAAGGCCCGGTTGTGACGAGCCCGCCGGCAGTCGGATTTGCCGCCGCATGGAAGCTGCGACTGCCGAATGTGATGCGAGCCCAGAGCATCAGCACCGCCGCCAGGCATTGAAACACAATGACCACCGGTGAAGGCGAGAAGAGCGAGTCGCTCACGTAGAGCCCGACCAGGGCAACGACCATGAGCAAAAGCGAGACAAGCGATAGGACCTTCAACATGACAACCAGCTTACCGCCTGTTGCAAGGCGTGAGATACTTGGTGAGACCGGGCAGCGCTCACTTTCGAAGCCCGGCTTACACGGACTGCGAAGATCGTCGCCCGCACGGTCCTCGTCAGCGGCCGGCACTGCCGAGAGATAACTTGGGCGCCGCCCCGTTCTGCGGCGAATTGTCCTCAATGATGAATCCGAAGTAGCGCCCTAGGTAATAGGGCAACAGGAACGACGCACCGTCGGCCAGCATGCGTCCGGTTCCGCGTCCGTCGATCGTCCAAGCGTCGTAGTTCCAATGGTCGATAAAGCGTTCATCGATCGGCAAGGCCGTCCTCGCCCGTGTTTCACCCCGCGCCGATCGCGCGGCCCGGCCCGAAAATCGGGCCATTCGCAAAACGTCGAGTCGATGGCTGTTGGTGAACGCCCAATCGCAGCGGTCGAGCGGATAACGTTTGAGAAAATCGAGTGCCGCCGTCAGACACGAAGGGGGAGCCGCGCGCTCCTGGCGCCCCGATCCTTCGTAAGTGGCCGCGAAAATGTAATTGAACAGCGGGCTTTGCTCGGGCTCTTCGAGCGCCCACGATCGCCTCAACGACTCGTTGGCGGCGCGGCGCGCTTCGGGATCCGTTCCATACCTCAATAAGTTGTAGTAGCACATAAACGCCATTTCGTCGTCCGATTGATTTCCCGTCGCCGGGCCGACGTGGACCTTCGGCGTGAGGATGTTCGCAAGATAGGCGTGATCGTGCGCGAGATGACCGAAGGCCTCGCCAAATCGCTTCTCGCCCGTGACGTGCGCGGCGACGGCCAGATACGAAAGAATACTTAACGAATTCAAGCCGCGTTCGTCGGCCCACGGCAATCGGTTCAAAGTCGATGGACCGTAGCGCGCCCAACGCGTCGGTTTCCCATCGTGGTCCACCAGATTGAAGTCGTGATCGAGCAAATGACCGGCAACGGCGGCGACCACCTCGCGCACCGGCTGCCGCTCGGCCTCGGTCTCTGCCACCAAATCGTAGTAGCAGGCATAGAGAAAGAAATGGCCGTCGAGCTCGTCGGAACTCGTATCGCACTTCCAGTACCATTTTCCGTCGGCGCTTTTCGGCCAGCGGACCTCGATCACTTTGCCTTCCGGATCTTGCCGAGCTCGCCGGCGATCCCAGAGCGACGTCTCGTGCGGATTCGGATCCGGATCCGAAATCGGGCGAATCGACCGCGCAGGAAATCCCTTTGGAGCCGGATGCGAGCCCCCCTGCGTCACCTGACTCAAAAACCGGAGCGCTTCGAAGGCCGCCCGGGCTCGTTTTTTTGCAGCCGCATCGTGGGTCGCCGCGTACGCGAAGCATTCGCCGGCGCCGTACATGCCGGTCCACAAACCGTCGTTGTCGTCGTCGTGTTGCCGCGATTCGCTCAAATCGCCGGGCCGCGCGAGACCGACGCTGCCGATATAGCCGTACGGCGTGCGGCGATGGTATTTGTCGATCATCGCTTCAAAGAATGCAGCCTTTTCCGCCAGACTCGTCTCTCGCCGTTCGATGCGGCCCATGCCGCGCGCTGTTGCAAACCAGGCGTCGCCCGCCGGAGAGACGGCAATCGCCCGCGCATCGTCGTCGGGCAGCCAGCGGCGACCCTGACGATAACTCCAAGTCGAACCGTCGAAACGAATCGCCCCTTTGTGCGTGCCGAACCACACAGTTCCTGCGGGACCTGCCGCGATCGTTGTAAAATCGTTGTAGGGCAGCCCTTCGTCGCCCGTGTACAGCGACCATTTCTCTCCGTCGATCTGGCGGCCGGCGCCCGCCGGGCTGGCGAACCAGAGTTTGTCGTTGGAATCGAACGCGACCCCGCGCACATCGCGCAACCACCAACTGCGTACGCCGTCGAGTGGATTGGGGCGCTCCCAAGTTCCCGTCGTCCCACGGACGAAGAGGCCGGTCGCCCCCGCTACGGCAACACGCCCGTCGGCGGCGATCGCCACCTGGCGCACTGCCTTGTTGGCACCAAGTAACGCATTCAGCGAGCCGACGGCCGTGAAGTCGGTTTTCCCCAGTTTGAACAGACCGAAACGAGTGCCGAGCCAAATGGCGTTGCGATCGGCAGCTCCGTCCGCCGCGAGACAACACAGATCATCGCCGGCATGGGTCATTGTGGGGAGCGGCGCAACACTTTGAGCGTTGCCGCCCCGCACACTCCACAGTCGGTCGCCTGCGGCCGCGTAAATCCCATCGGCCACCGGCGCGAGCAATTTCGGACCGGCGACTGTTTCAATCGCCTTCCACTGCTGGCCGTTGAATCGCGCTAAGCCGTGCGACGTGCCGGCGAATACTTCGCCCGCGCCTGAAACGGCGACGCATGAGACGTCATCGCTCGGCAAGCCGTCCGCGACCGCGAACACGGTCCGGATTTCGGCAACGACTTTGCCCACGCGAATGCCTGCCACGCGCGGTTTGGGCGCAGCCGGAGGAATCGCGAGGCAGATGGAAAAGGCCGTCGCCGCCAGGTAGACACTTCCAATCGCCGTGATCGCCTTTCGTCGCATGCTTCTCTGTTCCGGAGCCATTGTGCCGTTCGCGTCATCTTGCTCGCTGCAAGACCCATTTTGCATCGTGTCGGCGATCCACGAAAATCGCAACTCCGATCGACAAGGGCGGAGGCCGCGGACGGTGTCGCACGTAATCCGCGCCACGAAGGCCATCGGTGAACGAGGTGTCCCAAGACAAACCTGGCACGCCGACCACTGCGCGATCAGACCGATCGCCGCAACTTTGGACAAATTCCAACGG
>CAYWOV010000041.1:0-3091 GCA_964459965.1 uncultured Planctomycetaceae bacterium
CCCTCAGCTAGGGCGCGACGCCGGCGAGATCGCGGGAATCGGACCGCTTGGCGCGCGCATCGAGGCGGAACTGGTTGACCCGGTCGATGTGATGATCGATTTTTCAACTCCCGAAGGACTGGTCGCCATTGCCGAGATTTGTGCACAGCGGCAAATTCCCTTGGTCGCTGCGACGACTGGACTGACGAAAAGTCAACGTGAATCGGTGATGGCCGCGTCGCAGTTGGTGCCATTGATCCTCGCGCCCAGTATGAGTTTGGCGGTCAATTTGACGATGAAGCTTGTGCGAGAGGCCGCCAGAGCACTCCGCGCCTACCCGCCGGGTGTCGACGTGGAAATCCTCGAACGGCATCACCGCCTCAAAGAGGACTCGCCGAGCGGCACGGCCCTGGCATTTGGACAAATCGTGGCGGAGGAAATGGGGCAAACGGCCCACGTCCACGGCCGGCAGGGGCGGATTGGGAAGCGGCCGCGGAATGAAATTGGATACCACGCCATTCGCGTGGGTGACAACATCGGCGAGCATACCGTCGTCTTCGGCCTCATCGGCGAGACAATCGACCTTCATGTCCGCGGACAGTCGCGCGACAGCTACGCGCATGGGGCACTGGCTGCTGCCAAATTCCTGGTCACGAAAGGTCCGGGCTTCTATACGATGGCCGACGTGCTCGGCTTGACCTAACCGCCCATTCTGCCAAATCGATAAAACCCTCAAGTTCGCTAGCGCCCGTAGCCGATTCACGAGATGGTGCTTGAGGCCGACTCAAGAATCACGTCACCAATGAGGCGCAAATTGGCCTGAGGGGGTGACCAGCTCGTGCACGACGGCGAAACGACACGCTCAGTGACCGCGCGGCGCTTGGTCGACGGTCTTCGCAAGATGCTGTCGCCGAAAGTCTCTGTGGGCTTACTGGGGGCGCTGGCGATCGGCTCCGGAGCATTCGTCAGCTCGAGGCGCTGGTTGTTTGCGGCATTATTAATAACCGGCCTGCTGCTGGCTTTGATGTCGCTGGCCCGGCCGAAACCACGTTTACACATCAGCAGCTCTGGCGATTCCGATGTGAAGTTCGACGACGTGAAGAGTTTTCCGCTGGTCCCAAAGTTGACGGGTTCGAGCGTCGGGCTCGCAGCTAATGATCGATCGCCAGGACGTGCTTCCGACAATTCTGTGTGGGAGGACGGTTCGAAGCCAGGAGAGCAGATGGCACTCAGCCGCCGCCTGGACGCCGTCCGTTCGCGCCGGGCGCGAGGTGCCTGGCTGACAGGGACGATTGACCCAATTTCCGAGTCGCCGACGGGCCGTCCCGAACCGAACGCCTACTTGCCTCATGACGACGTTCCGAAAGAGGCGATCCGGCAATCACCGGATCGAGTCTTGAGATAAAGAGATCAGAGAGTGGTTCGGTTCGCTTCCATTCTTTCCATGAAGTGATCACCGTCATGTACGAACAGCATTGGAACCTTGCTTGTCGGCCGTTCGAGAGCCATTTCTCCCCGGCCTTCTTTTATGACAGCGACACGCATCAGGCGGCACGGCTCAAGTTGCGCTACCTGGTCGAAAATCGACTTGGCACGGGAGTATTATGCGGCGGAATCGGAATAGGCAAGACGGCCGTCGCCGCATTCCTGCGGCATGAGCTGGGTGAAACCTGCGGCCCAGGCGCCCATATCGTCTTTCCCAAGATGCCGGCTGCCGCTTTCCTGGCATACGTGGCATCAAAGCTGGGCGCTCCCGAATCGGCGGCCGATTCCCGCCAAGGGATTGATCGCACGCTGATTCGCATCGAGGAACGGCTTCGCGAATCGTCGCAGCATGGCCGGCATCCGGTGATCATTGTCGATGAGTCGCATCTCATCGATGACGTTCGGATCTTCGAATGTCTGCAGCTTTTGTTGAATTTTCAGCTGGATCCCGCCTGTTCCTTTTCGCTGGTGTTGGTGGGCGGAGTCAGCCTGTTTGGGCGACTCGAACGGATGCCCCAATTGAATGATCGGATCGCCGTCCGCAGCGTCCTCGAGCCTCTGTCACTCGACGACACAATCGGCTATGTCGCTCACCGGCTGCGCGCCGCGGAGGCCAAGCGGGAGATCTTCGACAGCGATGCCTTGGCGGAATTGCATGAGCGTTCCGGAGGAATCCCCCGCCGGATCAACCGGCTTGCCGATCTCGCGCTGGTGGTCGGTTACGCCGACCAGTTGGAGACGATCGGCGCTGCAGAAGTCGAAGCGGTCGCCGATGAGATTCCACCTGCAATCGCGGCGTGAATCGGCACCTTCTCATTCGAACAATGTGTGAGCGCGTGGCAATCCTGGGTTAAGCTTAGGATAACCGACAAGATAGGGGGCTACGTGCGGGAACTGCCCACCGAACACGTGGATGTCTGGATCGTGCCGCTCGCCGTCGGCTCGGACCACGCTCAGACCCTGTGGGAATCATTATCAGCCGACGAGCGTGCACGTGCTGACCACTTCGCCTACGAAAAGGATCGGGTACGGTTTGTGGTCGGCCGGGGAACCTTGCGGCGTATTCTGGCTTCCTATGCGGGTGCCCGTCCCGACGACATCCGCTTTACGTATGGCGATCATGGCAAACCCATGCTCGCCAATGTGACCGAAGCCAAAGGTATTGAATTCAATGCCTCCGGGTCGGCGGACCTCGCCGTTTGCGCCGTGACAATTGGCGAGAGACTGGGCATCGACATTGAGTTATGTCGACCGATCGCCGATGAAGTGTTCGTCGAGCAGTGCCTTGCGCCTGAAGAGCGTGACGAATACCGCGCATTGTCGTCAGATGAGCGGCCGGCGTACTTCTACCGAATCTGGACCCTCAAAGAGGCTTATCTCAAGGCGACGGGGGTCGGTCTCTCGGTTCCAGTGTCCACCGTGGTAATTTCCTGTCCCCGCGGCGGACCGGTTCAGTTCGTAGCGGATGCAGGAGTTCCGGACGGGGGCGCCAACTGGACTTTGGTCGAGTTTGAGCCCAGTCCGCAATACGTCGGCGCTCTGGTTGTGGCCGGCCAACGTCGACCCGTTCAATATCGACATTGGCCATTCTGACGTTGCCGAATTGCAACGTTTCGCTAAGTCGCGC
>CAYWOV010000041.1:3191-10542 GCA_964459965.1 uncultured Planctomycetaceae bacterium
TATCGACATTGGCCATTCTGACGTTGCCGAATTGCAACGTTTCGCTAAGTCGCGCGCTCGTTGGCCTCGACTTGGCTCTCTGCCATCCCGCCGCTCCGTCTCGCCGCTCGAGACGCGGCTAGACTCCATCATGATCCCATGAGATCTCCGATTTTCTCCCGCAGGAAACCGATCGTATGCAGACGGAGTCCCGCTTCACTTGCTCTTTAATCGGCCAGAAATCGCTGCTCATCTTGTGTGCCGAAGACCTTCTGGCGCACGGCCATGTGATTCGGGGTGTCGCGACCGAAAACGATGAAATTCAAGCATGGGCCGCCGGTCGGAATATTCCGGTTGTGCCGTCGAGCAACGATCAGGTCGTGAAGCTCCTTTCCGCGGAACCCAGCGACTACCTTTTCAGCATCATTAACTATCGCGTGCTGCACGATCACGTCCTCTCGCTGCCAAAACGCGGGGCGATCAACTTTCACGATGGTCCGCTGCCGGGATACGCCGGCATGTACGTGACGACTTGGGCCCTCATCAACGGTGAATCCGAGCACGGCATCTCGTGGCATTGGATGACAAAGGCGATCGATGGCGGCGGAGTTTTGAAAGAAAAGCGATTTGCCGTCGCCCGTGACGAAACCGCGTTTTCGCTCAATACCAAGTGCTACGAGGCGGGCTTCGAAGCATTCCGAAGCCTGCGGACTGACCTGGAGAAAGGCGTCCTGTCGAGCCGTCAGCAGAGCGAAAACGTGAAAGGCGGCTACTACGGTCTGAGAAAGCGGCCCGAGCGAATGGCGACGCTCGACTGGTCGCGACCAGCCGAAGATTTAGACGCACTTTTTCGGAGCCTCGATTTTGGCCGTTACGAGAACCCGCTTGGCTGCACGAAATTGGTTTGGGGGGAGAGGATTCTTACTCCGGGTCGGTTCACCATCCTCGACAAGAAATCGACGCAGCCGCCGGGCACTTTGGAGCGACGAGCCGTTCAGGAGACTGTCGCTGTGCACACATCGACCAAGATTGTCGAGCTCGGTTCACTTCGCACGCTCGAAGGCGCGCTCGTCAAAATCTCTTCTCTCGCGCCTCTGCAACGACTGGAAACCACGGCGCCGGCCGAATTGGATCCGTTCCTAGAACGGAATTGCGTCCACGAATCGTTCTGGGTGAACCGCCTCGTCGAGCGCGAAGCGGTCACGTTGCCGTACATCCCGCCGGATATCCGACGAACTGAGTCGCCAACCCGACACATTCGCCGCGAACTCGACGGCCGCCCCCTGTGTGCGGCCGGCGAGTCGCCCAAATTCATCGCCCGGGCCGTTGCGGCCCTTACCCTCTATCTCGGCCGTCTCAGCGGTAAAGAAGCCTTCGACGTGGACTACCAGATCCGGCCGCCGGCGGGTTCGCCGCGCCAGGCGGCTCTTTACTTCGCGACCAGTGTTCCGCTCGGAACGAAGTTAAACTGGTCCGGCTCGTTTGCCGAGCATGCGCAAATCACGGAAACGGCACTCGCTCAACTGGAGAAACGGGGAACCTACGCACGCGACTTGCTATTGCGATTTCCGCAGATTACCGAGGAGCATCGCCAAAAACTTCGTGAAGTTCCGGACGTCGCTCTTTCCGTCGGGCCGAGTTTTTCGGACCATGAGTCCAATGTTCCAAATGCCCAATTGGCAATTCTAATTTCGGATGTCACGCGGAAGATCGAACTCGTTGCGAACGCGGACGTGATCGACGAGAGACTGCTGTCCAAGATTGCCGACGAATTGACACAAGTTCTGGCGCAGGTCGGCGCGAGTCCTGAATCTTTGGTGGCCGACGTCGACGTTGTTTCACCAGCAGAACACGCGTTGCTCGCCGATTTGAACGAGAAAACGCGCGTCAGTTACGAGCCGAGTTCATTGCCTCGGATGTTCGAAGCACAAGTTGCGCGGACCCCCCATGCGACAGCCGTTGTGTTTCGGGGCGAATCGGTCAGCTACCGCGAGCTCAATTCCCACGCCAACCGGTTGGCCAACCTTCTTATCGAGCGGGGAGTCAAGAGGGGCGATCTGGTCGGCGTCCTCATGGACCGTTCAGTTGAAATGGTCATCAGCTTGTATGGGACACTCAAAGCGGGCGCGGCGTATGTTCCTATGGATCCCGCGTATCCGGCTCACCGCCTGGCAATCATGGCTGAGGACGCCCAACCGAAAGTCATTTTGACCGAGGCAAGCCGGGTCGGGCAGGTCGCCGCGATCGGCACTCAGGCAATCGTCGTCGATCGACGGGCAAAATTGGGCGATCGAAGCACTGCGGATCCAGTTGTCACGATCGAGCCGCAGGATGTGGCGTACGTGATGTATACCTCCGGCTCGACTGGGCGGCCGAAGGGAGTCATGATTACACACGGCAATATCCAGAATTTCTTTCTGACGATCGATCAAAAGCTCAACGGTGACTCGCCTGGCATCTGGCTGGCAATGACCAGCATCTCATTTGACATTTCGATTCCGGAGCTGTTCTGGACGTTGACGCGCGGGGCGAAAGTTATTCTTCGCGGAACTTCGACGGCTGAAAAGTCCGCGGAACGGGCAGGGCGTCCCGATCGAAAGATCGATTTCAGCCTCGTCATAAGAAATGTCGCCGATCGGGGTTCAAATCGTTTGCTGATCGAAGCGTCGCGATTTGCCGAGGAACATGGTTTCGCGATTCATCCAGGCATTCATGCCGACACGAATGGAGTAAGTCTCGCGACAAAGAATCCGGAACTCTCGTCTTGCATCACGGTCGACGGTCATCCCGAAACATATCGTTGTGCCGCCGAGATCGGCGCGAACGTTTTGACCCGCCTGATGGGCCAATCGCTGGAGACATTGTCAAAGAACATCGCTCTCTATCGGCAAGTCTGGAAGGAAGCGGGGCACTCCGGCGAGGGACGCGTGACTGTCCTCGTGCCGACCCTGGTCGGCCAGGAGGATCGTGCGGTGAAAGACGCGGTCCGAGCGCCAATGAAGGCCTATTTGCAAGATGAATTGTCGCTCGTTCGGGAAGCCGCCTGGGATTTCCCGGCCTTCCAAAAAAGATCCGACGAAGAAGGCGAGACACTCGACGGATTCTTAGGCACGCTTTCAGAAACCGGTTTGAATGATCTCTTGGAGTTCGCGTTCGACCGCTACTACACGTCCGGCGGCCTTTTCGGAAGCCGCTCGCAGTGCTTGACGACGGTCGAGCGCCTGAATGAGATCGGAGTCGACGAGGTCGCTTGCCAGGTTGATTTCGGACTGGCCCCCGAACAGATCCTCCAAGACTTGCCCGAGCTGAATGAGCTAAAAGTCGCTGCCAACGCCGGGGGCTCTGACGAAGATCCCGATGACATCGCCACTCTCATCGAACGACACGGAGTGACGCATTTTCAATGCACGCCCCCTCGGGCGGCCTCGTTGTTGTGGGACCCGCGCACGCGCCGGGCGATGGGCAACTTCAAGCTGATGATCGTGGGCGGAGAGGCGATGTCCGAAGAGCTAGCCCGCCAACTGCAATCGACTGTACAGGGCCGCGTATTCAACGTGTACGGTCCCACGGAGACAACTGTCTGGTCGACAATGCAGGAGCTAATCGACATTGACGGTCCGGTTCCGATCGGCAAGCCAATCGCCAACACCCAGCTTTACGTGATGGACGAGCGGCAGCGGCCATTGCCGACTGGCGTTCCGGGCGAGCTCTTAATCGGCGGGAACGGCGTCGGCCGCGGCTATTTGAACCGACCTGATCTGACTCAAGCCCGATTTCTGCGGACTGACCATGGCACGGTCTACCGAACCGGCGATCTCGTCCGATTGCGGCCGGACGGAGTTGTCGAATTCTTGGGGCGCTTCGATGACCAAGTGAAAATCCGCGGGCATCGCATCGAGCTGGGCGAGATCGAAGCAGTTCTGGAGTCGCACCCGTCGGTTCGCAAGGCCATCGTGCATCCCCAAGATGATGCCGCCGGCGGGAAGCGGCTCGTGGCGTACGTCGTGCCCAGTTTGTCGACCGGGTTCTGTGCGGAATCGCTCCGTCAGTTTGTGAACGAACGAGTGCCGGAATTCATGGTTCCCTCGCTGTTTGAATTACTCAGCGAACTACCGATGACGCCCAGTGGCAAGGTCGATCGCCGGGCTCTGCCCAAGCCAAACTTCAGCCAAAGCCGCGATAGTGCGGCCGACAAGCGGACACCACCCCGTACCACGACCGAGCGGCGGTTGGCCGAGTTGTGGCAAACTCTGCTCGAAATCACGGACCTCGATCGAGCCGATAACTTTTTCGAGCTGGGCGGCCATTCGCTGCTCGGCATGCGCGCCATCAGCAAGATTCAGGAAGTCTTCGACGTCCGATTGACGACCAAGACTTTCTTGGTGAGTTCACTTGCACAAGTCGCCTCGGAAATCGATCGGCTCTCCGCCGAACGACAGCCGCATGTCGACGGAGGCGGAAGATCCCGCATCGGGGCTGCTCTCTTGGACCGGCTGCCGCGTTGGTTAGTGGAGCCACGGAATGGCGAGAAGAGTTCGGCGACCAAGAAGCCCGTGTGATCTCGCCCAAGCGCACGATTTTCGCAGCTGGAATACGGCGTTCGATCACACCTCGGGCCAGATTTACCCAATTGCGACTTCCAAAAAACGCTGGCCGTGTCGCAAAAGTGACAGTCCTGGGTCCGCACGTCCCAGCAAGTGCTTCCTCGATCGACGGCGGTGCGTTAAACCCTTGAATCCGCAAGGTTTGGGAATTGATTCTGCTCAATTCAAATGCGGGATCGCTTCGGAGTTCCCGGGCCGCGTTCGAGCAGGAACAACGACTGACGGCGGCCCCCCTGTCGTTGTGGAAGCGAAAACGGTTCGTCAACGAACCTGATCGTTGAAACGGCGGAATACCGGCGACCAGCAGCTGCGAAAGATCGCTCTTATGGCCTGTTGGCGCCGCGCCAATGCATCGGGCGCAAACAGTTATGCGTCAATCGGATGCGGTCCGCGATGTCTCCGCTTACCGGGCACAGCTCTCCTGTTTGGGGGAGACAGAGTTCCGCTGACCAGACGCCAGTCTGATGCAGACTCACGAAGGGATTAATTTCGGCCAGTTTCAACAGCCAATGGACCGCGGGTCGAATCCCGGATATGATGAGGATTCGTGGTCCTTTGCGGAACGCCTGTGGTGCCACGAACTTTTGAAATCGGGCAATGACGATGTGCTCGCTTGAGTGAACGATTGTCCCTGGGACGGGCAAAACCTACATTTACTGGAGCGTCTTAATGACCGACAACCGAATGCCCGTCCCTCTACTTCAAGTGCACAACGCCCCGCGGCCGTTGTGCCCCGTCTGTGGAACGACCAGCTATTCGCGCGGTGGCATTCATCCGCAGTGCGCTCAGCAGCAGGCCGACGGACGCCGCATGAATCGCCTCAAGGCGGCCAAGCGGCGCGAACCAAAAGTGAAGACGCCGAATCCTCTGGCGCTCAGCCCCTGGCACAAACGGTGTCCGCGTTGCCGAGCCGAGCTACACATCCGCAAATCGGCTTGCGATTGCGGCTACAAGTTCGACGTCGCGCGCACCCGTTAAGCTTGTTGCACGCCGGTTCCGACGGAATGGTTTCAAGCGGTCCGCTTAATAGCGCCGTCCGCCGCCTCCGTACCCGCCCCCACCGCCATATCCGCCTCGTCCGCCGCCACCGCCGCCGGACCGACCCCCACCGGATCGGCCGCCGCCGCCGCGATCCTCCCGTGGACGGGCTTCGTTGACCGTCAGTGCGCGGCCGCCGGCGTCGTGACCGTTCAGCGCGTCGATCGCCGCCTGGGCTTCTTGGTCTGTCGACATTTCGATAAACGCGAAACCTTTTGAGCGGCCCGTCTCGCGGTCCATGATGATCTGTGCGGATTCGACAGTGCCGTGCTCTTCGAACAGCGCTCGCAGGTCGTTCTCCGACATGTTGTACGACAAGTTGCCAACGTACAGTTTCTTAGCCACGTCTCAGCCCTCTCTAAAACATCACGCCGAACCAAGCTTGACCCACTGCGGGCGTTTGCCGTGGCATGAATTGTCCATTATCTCACGGACGATAAACGGATCGATGGACAATGGCAAGTCATAACACGCTTCGCCATTGCTGCTTAACGATTGTTCATCCACGAAATCAGATCCAACCAACCTGCAGGAAGTGCGATTGACCGCTTTGACAAATTCGCGGAGTATTGGCGCGTCACGGCGAATGGCGAATCGGTCTTGGTTTCTGCTCGCCGGCAACGGACACCGCACCTACTGTCCGTTCTTTGCAGCCGACGCGCCTCGTCGACCCTAGGGGGCAAGCCGCGCGCTTGCCGTCGCACTGCCGGGACTTTCATGGCCATCCATCCCACTGCGATCATCGATCCGCAAGCGAAGGTCGACCCCACGGCGAGCATTGGACCCTATGCCGTGATTGATGGTCCGGTTTGCATCGGGGCGCGCTGCAACATCGCGGCTGCTGCGGTCATCCAAGGGAACACCGAAATTGGCGCGGACTGCCGCATCCACTCGCACGCCGTGATCGGCGATATCCCTCAAGATCACGCCTACGACGGCGAGATGAGTTATTGCCGGTTGGGCGAAGGATCCACCGTGCGGGAAGGTGCCACGATCCACCGCGGCACGGCTCCCGGCTCGGAGACCATTGTCGGCAGCAATTGCCTGCTGATGACCAACAGTCACGTGGGCCATAATTGCTGGATCGGCGACGGAGTGACGATCGTGAGCGGGGCAGTCCTCGGCGGATATGTGCAAGTCGGAGCCCGTGCAGTGATCTCGGGCAACGCGGCCATTCATCAATTCGTTCGAATCGGCGAGCTGGCCATGGTCAGCGGTTTGGCCAAGATCGTCCAAGACGTCCCTCCCTTCTTCATGACGGACCGCGATGGGGCAGTCGTCGGCGAGAACCGGGTGGGCTTAATCCGCGCGCGGCTGTCGGCCCAAGAAAGGACCGAGATCAAGGCGGCCTTTCGCATCATTTACCGATCGGGAATGGCGCATCTTGAGGCCATCGAATATCTCACCGCTTATCTCCAAAGCGAAGCTGGACAGCGGTTACTCCAATTCATCGCCGTCCGCTCGAAGCGGGGCATGACGCGCGATTCGCTACGGCTTCGCCGCGCCGCCTGATTCAGCCCGAGTGCCGCCCTCGCAGCACACGTTTGCGCGAATCGCCCGCGCAGCAAGTCTCAAATGCCCGCATGTTCTTTCAAGAACGCGGCGAGCGATTTATTCGCGACTTGTTCCGGCGAATCAAATCGGATGCCGACTTGGTCGCGACCGCTGCGGTGCGGCGCGATTTCACGTTCGCTGCCCAATTCGGCGATGCGGCCCAGCGCGACGCGGCC
>CAYWOV010000042.1:0-10469 GCA_964459965.1 uncultured Planctomycetaceae bacterium
TGACAGTCAACACGCATTTATCCGTGGTGACAATGACCCGTTTGGCGTCCCGATCAAGACGCACGTTGATGCGATCGGGTGGAGTCGTCTCAGTTGTGTCATAAATCAACGCGCCGCTTCGCGCGTCAACGACCGACAGCACTTCCTCGCCGTTGGAGCGGCCCGAGTCAAAACGAGACGGCGGCCGCAAGAAGACGAGCACCGGCGAGTCGGCTGGTGTCTCCACTAAGACCTGCGGCACGGGCATCGAGATCGTCCATTCGGCTTTGCCCGACTCGCGGTCGATCGACCAGATTTTGCCGCTGGGCAGCCCATGCGGAAGATCCCGAAAACCCGGGAAGTGGACAGCACCGCCCTGACTGATGACGAGGTAACGGCGACCAACCCGCCGCACGAGAACCTGAGACGGCGAGCCAGCCCGCTCGATGGACGCCTCGACGATCCGCGCCCCGCTTTCGAGCGAATGAATATGCAGAGTGCCCCTCGAATCGAGCACCGCAAACTCTTCATCGTCGATGGGCGTGGTCCAAGCCGGCATACGATAACTGTGGCTCCAGGCTGGCTTGATCCGCTGCACCATGTCCGTCAGCGACAAGGAGAGAGACGATGGGCTCGCGGACGTCATCAAAACTCGCCGGCCACTCCACTGGTTCTGCAGTGGGCCAGGGATGCTGAAGAGCCCCGAGAAAACTTCGCCGCCGGTCGCCGTGTGCAGCACAAGGCCCGACGGATCGTTTGGTTCGCTGCGGGCCAGCGCGACGAGATAATCCTTATCTCCTTGAAGAACGAGACTGGTGGCGACATTGTGGCGTTCCCAGACCAGATTGCCCGTCACTACGTCGGCAGATCGCAAAACCGATCCGACCTGGAAAAAGACGAAATCGTCCGTTATCAAGCCCGCCAGGCCGAATTCCGAGCGGCTTTGAGCCAAAGTCCAGGCAGGGTCGTATAGCGCGCCGGCCCAGAGGAAATTGGGGGCCGCGTGGCCGTCGAATCCGTCGAGAACGGCGAACCGCCGGTGCATCGCGACTTCGAGCAGCGGGCCGTGCACGCGAATGCTGACCGGCGGGTCCATCGCCGCCCCCACGCTGAGATGGCCTGTGCGGGGAACGGCCGTTTCGAGTTCGAATTGCCAACGCTCCGTTCCGGTATCGTCAAACGCGACAAGCGTCGGGCCACGGCCGCCGCCGTGCGCATGTGACTCGAACCGCCACCGCTGGAAGAAAGGTCCGGACCGCTGATCGACGGGGACAGGAAACACCGCCCGCGTTGCACGGTCTTCTTCCCGGCGTTTCACGGCAAGATGCCCAGCCGGCCAGGTCGCGAGCCGGCCACGAGCAGTTCTGACAGACGGCTCCTGTTGCCAACTCACAGCGAGCTCGGCCCCGGACTTTCCCTGCGAGCAGGTCACACTCGCAAACTTCTTTTCCAGTTCCTTGAGTAGCGGAAACGCCTCTTCGGCGCGGCCTTGATCGATCATCAACCGCGCAAGTCTTGCGGTCGCGTAACCGGCGGCGGCCGTATCGGCCGAAATGCGGAGGTGCGTTAATTGCCGTACGATTTCGGCTCGGTCGGTTTCCAGCGGAAGTATTTCAGTCAGCTTGCGCCGTAGGCCGACATCCTCGGACAATTCGCAGAGCGATGCGGCAGCACGTGTCAATCGGTCCGTTTTCCCCGCCGCGGCCAGCCCGTCCGCCCACTCTTCGATTTTTCTGCGAAGCCCGGCGTGCGCGGCAGCGGGGGCTTTGCGATACAGTTCACCGAGGTCAGCCGCGACGATGGCCGCTGGCTGAACCCGTGTTGATTCGCCGGAGGAAACGAGCGTCTTTGCCAGCGTCTCGTCGTCGACCAGGCGCAGGTCGTGATCCAAGGCGCCGCTAAAGTCGTCGGCTTGTTCGAGCCCGCGTGCCATCAGCCGATGAAACTCAAATCGTTGCGAGGGATCGGCGATGAGAGGCTCGATTCGCGCGGCGTCGCTACGGCTGTGGGAAAAATCGTATCGTAGCCTTTCCAGCACGGTTGCCACGGCCAAGTCTTCCGTGTGCCTCTCCGGACGCGTTCGCAGCGAGTGAAACAAATCGTCCAGGCCGCCGGCCGTTTGGCCGCGGTCAAGACGCAACTCACCACGCGTGGCCAGCGCCGCGGGATCGTTCGGCTGACGTTGCAAAGCGGTGACCAATGAATGTTCCAAGTCGGCAGTGGGTCGGAAACCCAGGACAGCGGACGGCGACTGCATGACCACCGCGCCATTCGCAGCGACGAGATTTCCCAGCTTCGCGCTCGATGGAAACCGCGATCGCGTGATCATGCGGCCTCGTCGCAGGTCAATCGTCGCCAGTTCACCAGTCGACAGTGGCAGATGGTAGAGGGACCCATTCCGAATCCCACGGCCGGCGGGCATGGAAATCTCGATCGGCTGCTGCCAGACCGGATCTCCGTCGCTCAGTCGCAGTGCTTCAATACTCGAACGGCCCACGATGAATACCGTTCCATCGAGAACTCCGGCGATGAATAGCCGGTTGCCGCGCTCGCGCTTCCAGCGTGCCTTGCCATCGGCCAGATTGAGGCAATGCAGATCGTTCGAGTCGCGGGGCGTCAGCAGCACGCTCTCTTCCGCAATCGTCGGGGCCGAATCAAGCCAGCGGGCCGATTCGTCGATCCCGGTGTAAAGAGGCTCGTCGGCCCACAGCATTCGCGGATCAGGGAGATCCTCGGCGACGTTGATGCGGTAACGGTACTCCCACCGCAACGTGCGCGACGAAGGATCGACCGCCGCCACAACACCCGCCGATGTGGGACACACAATCAGTCCCGACGCATAGCTCGGATTGTCGCCGGCCAGCCGGCGCAGCGGAAAATGCGGCAATCGACCGAGCGGAACGACGAGGCGCTGCGTCCAGGTTGTTTTCCCGGTCGCTGGATCGATCTTGAACAGACTAATTTCACCATCCAGCTCGCCAAGGCAATAGAGGGCCGATTCCAGAGGAAGCCCGCAACCGAGAAAGAAGGTGCCGGCGTGATCGCGGTTCTTGCGATCGGCGCGGGCTCCGCCGTTCTCCCACTGAATCTCACCTGTGCGCAGGTCAACGGCCGCGAGAATATTCTGGTCCCGAGCGCCGAGCGCCTCGTTTTGCGGAGCCGTTCGAAACTCCTCCTGCCCCAGAAAACCCATGTCGAGCAGCACGAAAACTCGTTGCCCGTCACTGCTGAGTGTGCCGTAGCTTCTGTCGCGGAACGAGCGAGCGCTCAAGAACAGGCGAAGATCGGCCCCCGGTTCATTGACCTCCAGATTCACCGGTAGTCGATTGCCAACTCGGGATTGGTACTGGGCGGCGGCAAGAACGGCGTAAAGCCGGTCACATTCCAGAAAGTCCCACAATCGCTCACCTGTCCGCATGTCGACGGCCCGCAATCGGGCCAGCGTGCGGAAGACGGCCGTATTGCCCACAACCAGTGGCTCGGTGACCGGTAGAGTCAAACCGCCGTGGTCGCCGAGTTCGTGTTCAAACGCTCGTAAGACAGACTCGACGTGGGTAAAGCGGTTCTTGCCGAAGAAGTTCGGGTCGCGGATCACCGAATGCGTCCAGATCGGCTCACCCAATGGCAGAGCCGACGCGCCTTCCGCGTTTCGAGAGGGGTCGCCGCCGACCATCGGCCAATCAGTCGCAGGCGCCGGCGGTGTCGTCCGAGACCGTCCGATGACCTTTGCAAGCCATCGCAAGTCCTTTGTCTCACCGGCTGGGACGGTGACCGACCGGCCGCCTATTTTGACACTGTTACCGCCGGCGCCGGGTTGCAGGGTTTTAAGAATCTGCAAGGCCTTTTCAGTCAGGCCGGATTGCGCGCAGCAATACGCCGTCTTCAGCGACAGCATCGGCTCGAAGCGGCGGCCCCCCGGCGAGACGATTAACCGATCGAACTGAGCCTCGGCGGCCAGCAATTTCGAGTCGTCGAGCAGGCGGTTTCCCAAGAGATAGGCCGCTTCGTATCCGGCCGCTGTGTGAAAGAAGCGTCGTACCACCTCGTCGAGCGCGACTCGATCGTTGCGTGCCGTGGCGTCTTCAAGCATCCGCCGGGCCACCTGGCCGTACTCGGTCTCGTACGATTCACGGGCCGAGCGCGGCAAACGGCCGATGCGATCGGCCGCTTGCTGCTTCGCGCTTTGGAAATGCAAATTTCGGCCGCCCGGTCGCTCAATCCAAGAGTCCTCTGGATCATCGAGTACCCGCTGCAGTTGACGAAGGGCATCGGAGTACTTCTTTTTTTCGATCAGCTCGGTCGCCGCTTGCAGCTGCCGAAGCGTCTGGCGGTCGACGGCCAACGGCGGACGATTCGGCGCGTCGTCATCCGCCTGTCCTGGCGTCCGAAATGGACCGGGAAGCACAATCATTGGCGGTCGCGTTGGCGGAGGCTCCGCCTGGAGTGGAGCACGCTGGTTTTCGGGCTCGGCCTGAGCGGGCGGAGGCGCATCCTGTCCGCGCGCCGCGATCACCGAAGTCCACAGTGCCATTCCAACGCAGGCGGCCGGGAAGATTCGGACGCAAGCGGACGCCAGGCTTGGAGGTATCGGGCCAAATCGGTCCGTGTCGCGATCGGGCAATTGCAGATTCGTGCGGTTCCGCGAACCGGCCTCGTCCCGAAACATCGAACAGGGATTTCCCGCTCTTTTCATTGCCTTGGCGCGCCCGCCTCCTCTTGGATCCCGCAGCTTGCCACCGGCTGCGGTATCGGCCGAAAGTGTCCATCAAGGATAGTTTATGCTGGGCGGGATTAACACACCGGATGGACTTCTGCATTGATCAAAGGGATCACTCGATCGCAGCACCGAGGTTTTCGTTTTCCACAAACCTCATTCGGCCGACAGCGTCTCATCATCTTGGCGTTGCGTCGATTCGCCGCCCTACGGCAATTGACGGGGCGACTGGCCAGTCCGATTGCGCTTGTTTGCCGGTGTACCGCCGACGGCTCCTCCGGAGCGACCCGATTTGGGTGCCCGATCGCTTTCAGCTTGCGCCTCTCTCGCGTCGGAATCGCCGCTGCCCATCGCATCTTGCAGGTCGGCCACGTCGGGATCACCGTGACCGGCGTTGCTACCAGCGAGGCCTCCCACCGAAGTGCCGCCCCCGGGCGTGCCGGCCGCGTGTACGTCGCCATGCGGCAGAGGCGATTGGTTCTCCGACTCGACGTCGCTGCGCCTTGCTCGACGGCGTCCGCTTTCGTCCATTTCGCCTTGCGGCGCCAAAGTATCCTGTGGTCGCTGTGGCCGTCCCGTATTGAAATTGACGGTCTTCCCAGTATCGGACGCCTCAGCGCAAGGAGTACAGCGCCGGGCGTAAGGGATCGCATCGAGCCGCTCTTTGGGGATTGGTTTGCCACAGCTCTCGCAGATCCCGTACGTGCCGTTATCAATACGGTTGAACGACTCGCGGACTTCGTTACTGAGAAATTCCTCATTCTCGAGCAAAGTCGCATTGAGGTCCTGCAGATATTCGTCTGTTCCCATGTCACCCAAGTGCATCGGCGCGTTGGAAAGTCCGCCCGCGGACTGGCCGCCGCTACCCTCTCGAATCTGGTCGGTGACGGCCATCGCGTCGCTGCGCATCCGCGCCGTCAACTGCTGGAGTTCGCGGCGGTAATGTTCGATTGCCTGTTTCTCCATTGCCAATGCTCCCCTGTCCACGTGAGTTTTTGCCAAAAGCGACGCGGTGTAACTTTGTCCTCGCGAGCTCTTGGCGAGATTTGTGATTCGTTGGAGGACTAATTGCCGGATCCGAACGCGAGGTTTTTTCGCCACCGAAACGACTCGTTCGCAGCCTTAAATTCTGGCGGCCGTTCATTCGCCGCAAAATTCGCGCCGCGCTCGGCCACAGAACGGCGATAACCGCAGGCATTTCGTTTGCTTCGGAGTTCCGTTAATTTAATTATGCGTTCAGTGCGTACGGAATTGGGAGTGACTCGCCCCAAAATCGCAGCGCACGCGACGTGGGACCCAAGAATGCTGCAGAACGCATTCCGAGCGTCGACTTGGTGTCTTGATTTCCCTATGGCACGCGGATCCGGTCGTCGTTGATCTCTCGAAGGCTGTTGTCCCTGCGAGTTTGACGATTTTGTCCGTGTGAAATCTGCTCATGCGCGAGTGTGCCGGCCGATTTGCCAAGCCCCGTCCATTTGCGGGGATTCCGCTGGCCGTCCTCGTACTGTTCAACGTGGCCGGCGGCGGAGGGACTTTCGCCGCGGACGATTTCGAGCGCGAGCCGATCAACTATAGCGAAACGATTCCGCAAAATATCGTCTCGCGGCTGAAGACGGACTTCGACCTCGGACGTGCGCATTTCGAATTCGATGCACGCTGGGGCTATCTTCGTTCGCTCCTGCGTGCGCTCAACGTTCCCGAATCGTCGCAGATGCTGGTCTTCTCCAAGACGAGCTTTCAGCGACAGCGTATTGCTCCCAAGACGCCGCGTGCCGTGTATTTCAACGACGACGTCTACGTCGGCTATTGCGCCGACGGCGACGTAATGGAGATTTCCGCCGTCGATCCCAATTTGGGCGCCGTGTTTTATACCCTCGATCAGGAGCGACTGGACAAGCCGCGAATAGCGCGGCAAGCCGATTCGTGCCTATTGTGCCACGCGAACTCGCAAACATTGGGAGTCCCCGGATTCGTCGTCCGATCGGTTTACGTTGACGCCGCCGGATTCCCCGTTCTTGGCTCGAGCACATTCCAGTCCGATCACACGAGCCCGCTCAAAAATCGTTGGGGCGGCTGGTATGTCTCGGGCACGGCCGGCAAGCAAAAGCACCTTGGTAATTTGATCATCACGGCCAATCAAACCCCGGAAGAGACGGATAATACCGGCGGGATGAACGTGACCAGTCTGGCAGGGCGCTTCAATGCCTCGAAGTACCTCGGCGAGTCGAGCGATATCGTCGCGCTCATGGTGATGGAGCACCAAACCGGGGCTCATAATCTGATCACGGCCGCCAATTTCCAGACGCGAGTTGCTCTGGCCCAGGCGGCGAAACTGAGCGGTCAATCGAAGCAGCCGGCCGTCAACTCACAAGAGGGCACGAGCAACCGTATCCAGGCGATCGGCGAACAGCTGGTCAAATACCTGCTCTTCAGCCATGAGGCACAACTGACTGAGCGGATCCAGGGAACGACGAGTTTTGCGACGGAATTCGCGGCTCGCGGTCCACGCGATAAACGGGGCCGCTCGTTGCGCGAATTCGATCTCAAGCGGCGATTGTTCAAATATCCGTGCAGCTACCTGGTCTACTCCCCGGCGTTCGACGCCCTTCCGATTGAGGTTAAGAGTTACGTCTCAAAACGCATGGGTGAGATTCTTTGCGGAATCGACAAAAGCCCTGAATTCGCGGACCTTTCCGCCGCCGACCGGCTGGCGATCGTCGAGATCCTCAAAGAGACCAAGCCCAGCCTGGCCAGTTTGTGGAAGCCGGCGAATCCTGTCGCGGCGAATTAATCGGGCTTATCCTTCCGCTCGGCGTGCGCGGCGAAATTCCCAAGGCGGTATCGGATGCGAAGCGCCCCAAAGGCCGCGGTGATGTCGGCGGGCGTCGGCTTCCGCTGCCTCAAACTCGCGATGGCGGTCAAATTCCGTATAGCGCCAAGCGCAACCCTCGCGGACTTGTTCGAGATTGATGAAGCGTCCTCCGAGATAGATCCGCCCGACTTCGCGGCCATACCGGTCGATATCGACAATCTCGACGTGGACGGTGGCACCAAACACCTTGCTTGCCAGATTCCTTTTCGACTGTTGACCAAACGGTTGCGCCTTCTCGGGCGCGTCGATGCCGTAGAGCCGGATGCGGTGTTGTGAATTGGTCTCGTCCAGGACTGTTAGAGTGTCGCCGTCAGCAATCGAAACGACCCTTCCGACAACGACATCGCCCCGGGTTGACTGGCCCCGCTGGCGCGTCGCGCGCCGCGACGTCGTCGATATTGAAATGAGACAAGCGATGACGACGAGCGTCATCGTCACCAGCCGGCGCCCGAGCATCGACGCGGCCTCTTCCGCTCAGAGAGTTTCGGACGGCGGTGCCGCGAGCGTTGAGCGGCTCCGGGAGTAGCGAAGTTGTCGCCACAAGCGGCGGACAAGCTTGACCGAATTCAGCCGGAGTGCCCCGCAGAGGCCGATGAAGGAACACGCAGCCCCCAGCGTGACCGCCGGATAAGCGCAAATAAACCGGTCCTCGAACCGAGGGCGGAAACGGCTCTTGAAGTGGTATAGGCCCGCGACGTCGAAGATAAAGCTGAAATACTGGCTGAGCACCATCGCGTGGCGAATCAGCGCGCTATCACCGGGCAGGGGCCGATCACAGCGCACGCCGGGGACGAGGCACAGCGAAGCCCGCTCGATTTGTTCCTGTTGGAAGAGCTGCAGCGCCTGGTGCATCAGAAAGGGAATCGTGCCGCGGACCGCATCAGGCCGGTCGCGATAAAGTTCGAGTGCCCATTCGTTGCCGCCGCGGCACGGATTGCAGACCAAGAAACCGTCGATTCGTCCCTGCACTTTTTGGCGAGCGAGGAATAATCGGCGGCGTCCGATGAGGGACGCGTCGAAGCGGCCGTTGAGAAAACCGATATCGCCGATCTGCGGCCGCTCCGAGAGGATGCCGTTGGAGACCTCCGTCAATTCCTGAGACAGCCGATGCCATGCGTCGGCCGTCAGCCGCTCCGGCCGGCATTCGACAAAATGCAAACCGTGGCGCAGCGCGTAGTTGGATTGACGGCGGACCCATTCAAACCGCTTGCCCTTCCAGCTGGCTGTGGACAGATCGATGACCGCCTCCTCGCCCCACTTGGTTACCTGAAAGCCCGTTTCACGGAAGAGGGGCACTTCGTCAGGTGCGATGTTATAGAACATCGGTCGCAAGCGCGACGCCGAGGCCCACTGCGTGAAGGCGACCAGCAGGGCCGGCTTATCGGCTTCCGCGGCGAGCAAACCGCCGCCGACGTGCAAATAACGACCGCGTCGCAAATACACGATCACGCCCGTCTGGTTGGGCAGCCAAAAGTATTTTCGGCCCGGCTCGGTCACAAGGTACGATTCGGACGATCGTCCGTAGCGGAATGCAAGCTCCTCCAAGAGAGCGCTCGCCTGCTCCGCCTCGGCGCTCGACGACCGCAGCTTTTGGTCCAAAGTCAAAAGTGACATCAGCGGTCCTCAATAAACACTTCGGCCGTCCGCAATCTCTGACAAGGCCCGAACAACAAACTGGAGTGCGGCGGCTGGACCGAAAACGACTATCGGCCCTCTCAGGAAACGGAAAGTTGGGAGCTGAGACGTGCGGGGAGAGTGGAGTTTGAGTCAGACCCGAGCGCAGTGAAAACCTCGTTCAAACAGTGCCGAAGCAGGAAATGCCCTTGCCCCGGCACAACGTGCAGACGCGGGGCCGGGAGCCGGTCTGCGAGCCAGCGAGCCTGGCACACGGGCACGATCCGGTCCTCGTCGCCCTGCCAGAGATGCACTTCCTTTGTGATTCCTTCGAGGGGAAACCCCCAGGCCCCACCGAGCAGGGAATAGTCTTGCACGATTCCCCAGGGGCCCTGCCGAAGCGATTCATAATAGAAGTCGAACATTTCGGCTCCGTCGAGCGACGCGATCAATTCACGGTCCGCCGGAGTGACGACCTCTCGAAGAAGATTCCGCTTGAGAAGCCTGGGAGACAAATGACTCGTGGCGCGCAAGAACTGCGCCGCGAGCCACGGGGATCGGCGGACCAACGGAAAGAGAATTCGGTCAAGCCGCAGTCCCGACTCGCGAACGGTATCCGGACGACCGTAGACCGGCGCCATGCAGCCGACTGTTCCCACGTTTGTGAGCAATTGGGGAATGCGATAGGCGCAGGCCAACGCGTACGGGCCCCCGGCCGACCAGCCCAGCACAGCGAACCGTTCGATGCCTAGCATGAGCGCCAGATGGGCCATGTCTTCGGGCCAATCGAGGAGGGTGCGATTGGGTTGACGATCGGAAAAGCCGATCCCCGGCCGATCGATAGAGATCAGTCGAATCCCTTCGTCCCTGCAAGAGCTCGCCGCAAACCGCACGTCCAAGCGGCAACTCAGCCCGCCGTGAAAACTCATTACCGGTCGACCTTTGGGATCGCCGTAGTCCGCAAACGCGAGACATCGCCCATCGGGCATTCGCATGCGACGTTCGAATTGGGATGAATCGCTCGATGTGGACATCATCTGTCTCATCGCCTGGGCTGGGATTTCGAGCTTTTGAATTGCGGCAATACGGAGAGGAGGCAGGATTATCGCGATTGGCGATTTTCGGGCAAGGGCGGTTTGCCGACGGGCGCCCGAGAGCACTCGTTCCCCCGCACGGCGGTGAAGTCACTCGAAAAGCGCGATGCTGGCGGTAAAGCCGTGCAGATAATTACGTCCGCCGATCGGACCCATCTCGCCCTGGGCGAAGAAACCGGCCAGGGGAATCGGCCCG
>CAYWOV010000043.1:0-10464 GCA_964459965.1 uncultured Planctomycetaceae bacterium
CTTATGTGCCGCACCAGGCGCTAAGACGACGCATCTCGCCGAGCGAATGGGGAACGAGGGCACCGTGATCGCCACCGATATTCGTGCCGAGCGGTTACTACGCTTGGAGGACAATTGCCGCCGCTTGGGCATCTCGATTGTCCACCCGACGCTCGTCTTGGCCGGTGGCGAAGACCTTCCGATCGGCCCATTCGACGCAGTTCTGGTCGATGTTCCCTGCTCGAATACCGGAGTTCTCGGCAAGCGTCCCGAAGCAAGATGGCGGATTGACGCCAGTGAAATCGCAGAATTGTCACGCCAGCAACAAGCCCTGCTTGTCGCGGCGTGTCTGCGACTCAAACCGGGAGGCCGCGTCGTCTACTCGACTTGCAGCATCGAGCCTGAAGAAAATGAGGCGATCGTGCGGAATGTCTTGGAGACACATCCAGAGATGACGCTCATCGACGAGCGGCACCACTCTCCCGGCCGACCGGCCGATGGTGGCTACCAGGCACTTTTGCAGCGAGCCGGCGGACCGATTTGAGTTGAGACCCCCCAAGTGGACCCGTTAGACTGGCTCTTGACGGTATTTCCCGCCAGTTTGAGCCTGCAAGATCCCGCCTTTCGAGGAAATAGCACGATGAAACGGCTTCCCGCGACCCTTATTCTGGCGTTGTTCAGCGCCCTTCTCGCCAGCGGGACTGGGGCGCGCGCCGCCAACTCGCTTTTCCCTGACAAAGGTCTCGAATCGGCCGTCCGCGAGGAGCTAAAAAAAGGCGACACGGAGGAGCTGAAAGAGGACGACCTCAAAAACATCTATTTTTTGCGGGCGAAGAGCAAGAAGATCGCCAATCTTGCCGGGCTGGAGAAATGCGTCAACGTGGAGTTGATCGATCTGGCCGGCAATTCGATCGCAGATTTGAAGCCTATGGCGGGCCTCGTCAACGTCCAGTCGCTCGATCTCTCGCAAAATTCGATTGTCGATGTGACCCCGCTCGCGCCGCTGGTCAAGCTGCAGTATTTGCGCCTCGACGGCAATCGGATTGAGAACATCGAATCGTTGAAAGACCTGAAAAAAATGATGTCGCTCGACCTGTCTCGCAACAAAATCAAAGCGCTCGAGGCGCTTGCGGGCATGGACAAACTCGCCTCGCTCTATCTGGAGGGCGACCAGGTGACCGACCTCTCGCCTCTCAAAGGGCTCAAGTGGGTCGAGTCGCTCGATCTGCGGAACAATCACATCAGCGACGTCGCCCCTCTTTCCGGCATGACGGAGCAACGACACACGATGCTGGAAGGCAACAAAATCACCGACCTGGCGGCGCTCGTAGCCATGGCGAAGAAGGACGCTCAGGGGGACCGTCGCTTCGCCCCCTATTGGCATCTCTATCTCAAGGGAAATCCCTTGAGCGAGACGGCACTCAAGAACCAGGTCGCCGAACTTAAGTCGTACGAAGTTCGCGTCGATCTCGAGAAATAAGCACGGCCGCTCTTATTGGCCGAGTTTCGAGGCGACCGGCACCTTGTCGGTCTTGCCGACGATCCGCACATTCGTTGACAGGAAATACGGGAGGACGCCGTTGGCGAACGTGGCCTCGCCAAATGCCGCGGCGAAGCCTTCGGCCGGAACGGGCAGATCGAATCGATAGGTGCCGTTTTCATGCCGAGCCGGCTCTGAGGACCATTTTGAGCCACGGAAGTCCCGAGACTTGGCTGTCGCCGTCCATGCGACCACCGACTTTGGCTTCAGGTTTGATTCGACGACCAGGTGCAACGAAGAGGCGTCCCGCTCGAACTGCCATTTCAACTTGGGTAGCGGTTTTCCCTGGGCCACGTGCTCCTGAAAGGCCAGCACGCTGCCGATCACCCGTCGGAAATCATCCAACCCATGGCCGTTATTCGGCACGTAGAGCAGATATTTCTCGCCCAACAAATCGTTCCAGTAAAGATTAGCTGCCTCCAACGGCCAATAGGCATCATTCGTCCCCATCATCAGCAGCTTGGGCAACTTCAACATCTCGAGGTAAGCGTAGGGGTCGACGATGTTGCGGAGTGCCTCGCCTGGGGGCGTGTTCATTCGCTCCTGCAAGTGGAGTACGGTGTAATCATTGACCTGGTCCGAAAACGCGCCGAAGCTCGTCACCTGCAGCTTGGCTTGCGGTCGCATGTTCAGGGTGTCGAACACCATCGGAATGATGCCGGCCGCCCGGCTGTCGACCGCCCCCGTCAGCCAGGTCGTCCAGCCCCGCTTCGAGGCTCCGGTCACGGTGAATTTCTTGATATCTAGAGTCCATTCCTTTTTGGAAAACGTCTGAACGGCGTCCATCGCGCGGACGGCGCTCTTCACCATCGGCAGTAAAACGGGCCAATCCGCGTCGCCCGTTACGAGGAATTTGTCGAAGGTGAACGCGATGATGCCGTCTTCCTCCTTGCCGCCAAAGATCGGCTGGAACGGGACATCCAAGAGCACCGCTAAGGGCTCGCGAAGCTGTGAGGCAACCAGGGCCAAGAACTGCGAGTCGGGCGGCAGATTGGGCTTGCGGCCGGACTTTTCCAACTCGGCGTGCCAGTCGCCGCCGGTGACCATCAGGATGGCTTGCGTGGCCGCCGGGTCGACATTGTCGGGCTTGATGACGAATAACTGATGTTTCCAGACGATATCCTTCCACGTCTGCGAGGTGAGCAGCAGCTCCACATATTGGGCCTTGCCGATGGTTCCCCCGCCGACTTTTGTCCAGTGATAACTCGCATCGGGCTTTTTGACATACTCGACGAGCGGGCGACTCTGAGGATCAGCCGCGAATGCCGAACCCGCCGGCGTGTGGAAAAGTCCGGTCAGCACAAGTAAAAACGCGGCGATGGATGTCGACGAACGATCAAGCACTTTGGTCTCCTCGAGACGGCACTGCATCAACGACACGCACTCTGGTTCGGCCACAATGAAAAGGTGAAAATACGGGCAAAATGTCCGCGGCCGATTGCCCACACATCTGAATCGAGATCTAAAGTAATGGCCGAACCCGGACTAGAACAACCCGAATCGACTGCCGGTGCTGGCCGAAATGGCTGGTTTTCGTGGCTGATTCTGTTCCTCGTCGGGACAGCTGCGATTTCTCTGGTTGCCGTTTATTTGCCTCCTCGCGTGAAAATGTTGGGGCTCTTCGCGGTCGGCCACGGTCTGCTTGCGGGCTGGCTTGCCGCGAGATTGGCGGCAACGTTCATCCCGAGTGCATCCAGGGCTGTCGCGTCTGCCTTCGTCCTTTTGGTGATTCTGGGCGGTCAGGTCGGCATGGCCGTCGAGTCGTATCGGGTTTATCGGGCGGCAGAGGAACGGGCGGTTGCCGCGAATCCGAAGCGGGCAGCCGCCATGCGGATGCTGCAATCTGTCAAATTGCCCGACGACGCAAAGTCGGAAAAGATGGTGGCCGAGATGCGAAAAACAATCGGCACTAATGGCACTTCGTTTGCCGATTATCTGCGATTCCGCGTCTCGGAACTGGGCGTTCAATCTCGACGACTGGTAGAGTCGATCTGGGTTCTCGAAATTGCCTTGGGCAGTCTTGCGGGAACTTGGATCTTTCGCCGATTGGCACGGGCGGAACGGTTGGAGGCACCCGGGCCGCCCGCTAAGCTGGAAGGATGACGCTCCAACGGCCGCCGCAGCCGAGCTTGGGAAAGACGACCATGATTTTGGGAGTCGGCACGGACATCGTGGAGATTGTCCGCATCGGTCAAATGATCGAGCGGCACGGCGAGCACTTTCTGCAGCGCGTCTACACGGAAGACGAAATCCGTTACTGCCAGCGCCGCAAGGAATCGTACCAGCACTTCGCCGGACGCTGGGCGGCCAAAGAGGCCGTGATGAAGACGCTGGGCACCGGTTGGACCAAGGGCGTCGGCTGGCTGGATATCGAAGTGGCCACGCGACGCTCAGGCCAGCCCGTGATCAACATCCACGGCACGGCCCGGGACGTGGCCGGTAATTTCGGCATCGACGAAGTGCTGATCTCAATCTCGCATTGCCGCGCTTACGCGACCGCCACGGCGATCGCCGTGCGGCACGGGGACTCTGGGGACGCGAAATGACGACCGCGCAAATTGCGCTTTCGTGCGGCTTCGGTCTTCGATTGTCCCAACGTCAACTCTCTAGAGGAATGACCGTTCGATGCATTTAGCAAACCGTCTGGCGGAATACGCGGCCCGGCTCAAGTTCGAACAGCTCGACGAGGCGACCATCCATGAGGTGCGGCGACGGCTGATCGACTCTCTCGCCTGTGCCCTGGGAGCCTATAACGCAGACGCTCCCTCCGTGGCGCGGCGTGTCGCGTCGCGAGTTGAGTCTCGGCCCGGTGCGAGTTTTCTCGGCGGCCGCGGCAAGACGAGCCCCGACCTGGCCGCCTTCGCGAACGGCGTTCTCTTTCGCTACTTGGACTACAACGACACGTACCTATCGCTCGAGCCGGCTCATCCGAGTGACAACTTTGCCGCCGCACTTGCGGCTGCGGAAGTCGCCGGCGCAAACGGCCGCGAGTTGATCACGGCCGTTGTCTTGGCCTACGAGATTCAATGCCGACTCTGCGACGCGGCCTCGATCCGCAAGAACGGCTGGGACCACGTGACTTATGGGGCGTTTTCAACAGCCGCCGCGGCCGCTCAACTATTGAAGCTCGACGCGGATCGCATCCTGCAGGCGCTCAACCTGGCCGGAACACCGAATATCACGCTCCGTCAAACGCGGGCCGGCGAGCTTTCCGAATGGAAAGGCTGCGCGTTTGCCAACGCGTCTCGTAACGGAGTTTTTGCCGCACTCCTAGCGGCGGAAGGGCTGACAGGACCCGCGCCGATCTTCGAGGGTGAACTCGGATTTTGCAAACTCGTCTCCGGGCCGCTCAACGTCCCGAAACTGGGTGGTGAGGCCGGCGGCTCCGATTTTATGATCAAAAAGACGTCGATCAAATTCTGGCCGGCCGAATACCATTCGCAAAGCGCCATTCATGCGGCGCTCGAGCTGCGGAAGCGAATTCCCAACCGCGCGCAGATTGCGTCCATCGACATCGAGTCGTTCGACGCGGCCGTCGACATCATCGGCAAGGATCCGGAAAAGTGGCGGCCCAAGACACGCGAGACGGCCGATCACAGCCTGCCGTACTGCACGGCGGTTGCCCTGGTTGACGGAGATGTCACGCTCGAATCGTTCTCAAATCAAAGGCTCCGCGACGAGTCGCTCTTGGACCTGGTGTCGCGGATCAAGATTCACCGCAACAACGACCTCACCGCCCGCTATCCGCGCGGCATTCCCAACCGGATCGCCGTGACGCTCAAAGACGGCACGCAATTCACGGCCGAAAACGAGTTCCCTCGCGGCCACGATCAAAACCCGATGACCGACGAGGAAGTCGCCGCCAAATTCCACCGCACGGCCGAAGGCCGGCTCGACCGCGGGGCGCAGGAGCGCGTCCTCGACATGTGCTGGCACCTCGAAAAGCTCGACGACATCGGCAAACTCTTCGCGCTTTTCCCCGCCGCGTGAGCCGCGGTAGAGACGCGGCTACTTCGCGAGCGAGACTTCGTAGCAGGCGGCTTCGTGATCATTGCGGACCAAGAGGTATTTTCCCGCCAGCGTCGGGCCATTCCAGGTCTTACCCGACAGGGCCGGCACTGATCCGAGTTCCGTCAATTGCTTGGGATTAGTGTCAAGCAGCACGACGGGTCCCGGCTCCGTCTGCACGATGATCGCGTTGCCCGCCAAAAGGATCTGGCCGTGCTCGTAATGGCCGCCTTTCCACATCTGCTTGCCTGTCTTGATCTCGATACACTGCATGATGCCGTCGTCGAGGCCGTACACGTAGCCGTCATGTGCGACGGCCGTCGTGAATTTCGTCTTCATCCGCTTGGTTTCCCACATCGAATCGGCTGACCATTTGCCGTCGGTGGCGCAACTCACCTTGAGGAGCGCGCTCCCCTTGCCATAGCCTATTGTCACCAATACTTGATCGGGATCGCCCGCATTGGCGATCGGCTGCGAACAAATCGGCTGATTGCTGCTCCACACGAAATGCCACAAAACCTTTCCGCTCACCGGGTCGTGGCCGGTCAATCCGTGCTCGTCGTAGTTGAGAATCTGCTCCACCCCCGCGACCGACGCGAGCATGGGCGTCGCGTAGCTCGCGCTGTTGACGCCGGTGCACCAGGCGAGCTTTCCTGTGAGGCGATCGTAAGCCGCCAGGCTGCCGGCCGGCTTGCCCGTGGGCGCGACGACGACGAAGTTGCCGTCAATCAGCGGCGAACCGCACACGCCGTGGCCGGCGACCGACCCGCCGTTTTCGACGACGATGTTGTGCGTCCACAGCGGCTTACCGGTGGCCGCGTCAAGGCAGTTGAAAATACCCGTCGCTCCGATCGTGTAAACGCGTCCCTCATCGACGGTGGGCGTACAGCGCGGACCGGGACCGCCCATCCCTTCGTAACGCGGTTTGCCCTCGTAGGGCGCCTTGTCGGAATGCTTCCAGACTTCTTTGCCTGTCGCCGCCTCTCGGCAGACGACGCACTCGTCGTCTGCCCTCTGCTCCTGCGTGAAGGCGTAGCCGCCGACGACGGCAAATCCGCTCCAGCCGGCGCCGATTTCCTTCCGCCACAACTGGCGCGGCGGATGGCTCGTCCAATCGCGGTCGAGCTTCACGTCCGGCAATACGGCGTCGCGTGCCGGCCCTTGGAACGCGGGAAAATCGTTTTTCGGATCGGCGACCAGCTTGAAACTGCTGGCGGTCAATTCGCCCACAGGCGATGCGATGAGTGCGTCTCGTCGGACGGCGCCGCGCAGGGCAAAGTTTTGCCGTGTATCGCCCGACATGCCGGTGATCTCAAAGAACCTCAAATACGGCGCGATCGCCGCGATCAGCACGACGAACACGCCGATCTGCACACTCCAGCGCATCGGCGTGAAAAACATCCACGCGGCCCACAGCACCCACAGCGTCGCCGGGAAAAATCCCGCGAAGATCAGCCACGTCGCGATCGAATCGCCGTTGTACAGCGCGAGGAGCGCGATTGCCTCGGCCGTCCACAAAAAGAGCACCGCCGCCCACACGCCCCAAGTGACACGGCGCGAGTGCAATTTGGAACTCAGATGATAGGTTAGTCCGATCACGGCGAAGATCCCGAGCACAAGTGCCGCGAGGTATTGCCTCTCGACTTGTCGCCATGACCACTGGGCGGAAATGACCAGGCTGCGAGCCCAGGCGTACTGCAACACCGAGACGGTGATGAGAATCGCCAGCACGAGTCGAATTTTGGTCACCCAGGTCGCCGACCGCGCGGCAGCAACTGCGGGCGACGCGGCAGAAATGGTTTCAGACGTCGCGGACATCGGAGTCTCCGTTATGCAACTTGTCGGGCGGGCCGGGAACTTTGATCACCGTGAGCGTGCGCGGCAGGTCGTATGCTCCGCTGGGAAGCCCCATCACTCAATACCTGGAAATCCCGGGTCCGGTTTTGCCTTTGACGGGAATGATCCCAAAAGCTGGGTGCCACCTTCCCAGAAACGTTGGCGGCCACCCCTACTCGCAATACGGTATCCGATTCAGCGACGCATGGGAAAGACCGACTCGCCTTATCCTTTGCGCTCTTTAAGCAAGTCGAGCACCGTCTCCTTGAGCGCCGCGTTCACCGAGATGCCGTTGCCGGCGTAGATCGAAGTGCCGCCGCTCCAGTCGCAAAAGTGGCCTCCGGCCTCCTGCACGATCGGCACGAGCGCCGCCGCGTCCCAGGGATTCATCATGGGATCGATCATCACCTCGGCACGCCCCGTGGCCACGAGCGCGTGCCCGTAGCAGTCGCCCCAGCCGCGCGTCAGCCTGGCTTGCGACCGCACGCGCTCAAACGCATCATAACGGCCGATCCGCTCCCAGCCGCTGATCGTCGTCACGCAAAAGAGTGCCTCGGCGAGCCGATCGACTGGCGACACATGCGCCTGACGAGGCGCAGTCCGACCGGTCTGCCACCACGCTTTGTGTCCTAGGGCGGCGTAAACAACTTCGTCCAGTGCGGGAAAACGACAAACGCCGAGGACGACTCGGTCCTTGAACTCGAGCCCGATCAACGTGCCGAACAACGGAACTCCGTGGATGAATGATTTCGTCCCGTCGACCGGATCGAGATTCCAGCGAAAACCATTCGACGACGGCGTCTCTCCCAACTCCTCGCCTAGCACGCCGTCCTCGGGAAACTCCCGCGCAATATCCTTGCGAATCAGCTCCTCGGCGCCGCGGTCGGCGGCCGTAACGGGCGACGTGTCGCGCTTCGATTCGACTGCCAACGAGTCGGACTGGTAGTAACCCAAAATCAGTTCGCTGGCTCGGCGCGCAGTCTGCAAAGCGAACTCGAGTCGCGATTTTAGCTGATCGGCGTTTGCCGCGTCTGATTCATCCTTCATGCGTCTGCCTTGCCTTTGCTCGCCACGCTCCACTAATCACTCGACACTTCTCCTCAGGGGGCTTACGCCCCCCGCTCGGTGGACGCAACGCGATACAGTTGTTCGCCCGCTTTGCGAACGAGCAGCACTCCTTCGTCCTCGCGATTGGCAAACGATTCGACGTCAATTGACTTCGGGTCGCGATAGCCGAGGTTGATGCGTTCACAGACCTCGCGCGGCAAGCCGGTGGCCAGCGTCACTTGCACGCGCGGCCGCTCGATGCCGTCGATGTATGTGCCCGCGCCGCGAACGTGCGTCGAATGGGCCAGCACGCCCCACGGGACGTGCTTGAAACGGTCCCACTGTTTTGTGAAATAATCGCGGATGTGATAGCCGATCTCTTCGATTCGCTTGCCGTGCGTGACCGATATTTGCCGCAAGTGGGGAGCGTAAATGATCAATTCGCCCACGGCCGCGACGACCGGCTCGAGCTTGTACATGCACTTGCCGGCAACCCACAACTCGTCGTACATCGGTGGCGCGCAGGAGAGGACCTGGCGGAACGGCCGCGGCACGCGGCGAATATGCACGCGCGACGAAAGCTCGGCCGCCGCCTCCCACGCGGTTTCCGGCGTGCCGTAGAACAGGCCGTGCAGCCCCGCGTCGGGCGCGACGACGAATGCGATGCAGCAGCGCTCGACGGGAATCATCGCGGCGGCTCGATCGACCACGCGCCGCACAGGCGTCTCGGCGACGCCGATGATCCGCTCGTTGGTGATCAGCGCCCCCAGCCAGTGGAAAAAGTTGAGCAGCTCCGGACCCGAGATGCCGGGAAAAAAATACTTGTTCCCCCCGGAAAATCCGACCACTTCGTGCGGAAAGACCGGGCCGAGCACGAGCAGCACGTCATAGTCTCTGATTCGCGCGTTGATCCGCACGGGCACATCCAGCGAGAGCAAGCCCTGCGAAATTTCCCGCGTCTCGGCGGCCGCTAACGTGCCGAGCGTTAACAGTGCCTCGTCCCGATTCCATTCGTGATTGAAAACCCGGACCGCCGCAAACCGCTCCCGCCGCTCGCCGTCAATTCCGAGCAGTCGGCCGCTCTGGGCCTCCGTCAGCGGAGGGTGCGTCCCAAGCGCGATCAATACGTCCAATCCGCGGACGACCCCGGACAACCGATTCCAAAGCGCGTCGAAGAGCAGCGGCAACGGTGCCGTCCGCGTCGCATCGGGAACGAGCACGAGCACTCGTTTCCCGCGGAAATCGTCCGGCGAAACGTGCCGCTCGAACCATTCCCGCACGGCCGTTTCGGACAAGAGTGGCGCAGCGAATGCCATAGCATTCGTATAGCAAGCAAGGAGGGCCGAGGGAAAGGGCAGAGGGCGGAGCAGGAATGGATCGTAGCGAAGACATAGTCTCCTGCTTTTCACGCTCTTCCCTCTGCCCGCTGCCCTCTTCCCTCCCCTTGGCCTTTCCCATCCGTCCCGCGATTCGTTACGCTTGTCAGATGCGCTCGACAAAATGGACATGCGGGGCCCAACCATGACCCTGGCCGAGCTTTTGGAGGGGCGGTTTCGGGCCGATATCCGCTTTCGCGGAGCCGCCTATTTCAAGGCCGAACGCGTCGCCATCACGCGGGTTACGCCCAACGAGCTGTTTGCCGTCGTGCGCGATGGCGTCGAATATCAAACGCAACTCAGCCGGCACGACGGACGGTTGAAGCTCTTCTGTAACTGCGCCCGCACGGCCCAGCCCGAAACGACTTGCAAACACCTCTGGGGCACGGTGCTGGCTGCCGATGAGGGTGCTTACGTCAGCGGCGAAATCAAAGCGGACCACGTTCCCCCCTTTGTCTCCGAGAGCCGCACCCGCCCGCTTCCGATCGACTTCGACGACGACGACGAAAGCCCGGGCGATTTCTTCGAGCCGTCGACCGCCACTCTGTCGCGAAACACGGCGTCCGCCGCGCCCGTCGCCGCCACCACAGCCGCCGCCGATTGGGAGACGCGGCTCGGTCAGGTGCGGGAGACGCTCTCGCAAGAGCCGGCCAGCGGCGCCACCTCGCCGCGCGAGCA
>CAYWOV010000044.1:0-1738 GCA_964459965.1 uncultured Planctomycetaceae bacterium
CCCGGTGGCGTAAGCACGGGAGATGTGACCCTCATTGCCCACAACGAGATACCACCATCCATCGGGCCCCTTTTGCACCGAATGCGCGAAGTGCTCGCCGCCCGTCTTGAGCCGCAGGAAGACCTCAGGCGGGCCATCGGCGCGATCGTCTTCGTTCTTGTCCCGAAATCGAAGCAGTCCGGCGTCGCCCGTGCAGAACAAATCGCGTCCGAGAAAAAACATGCCCTGTGCGCCGGTCTTCGGCGCATCGGCAAACTGCTTGTACGAGTCGGCCACGCCGTCGTTGTTGGAATCGATGAGAATCCGCACATAGCCCGGCCCGGAGACAACGACACGGCCCAAAGCATCGATCGTCATCGAAAAGATGTCATGGGCGAGCCGATCATCCGCATATTGCGTGACCACAAAGCCAGGCGGCGCCTGCAATTGGTCGGCGTCATCCGCGAATAAGCGGCCTGCGCAAGAGATCGCGAGGACAACCGTTGCGAGGGCAAGCGACTTCTGGGCCACGGTCAACGATTTCCGCTGAATCCGAATCACAAACCGTGACAGGGAAGTGAAGTAAGAGTCCATCCTCGCGGACGTAGACTGCGAGTGCATGACGGTCTTTCCTCAACGTGATGGTTTCGCGGAATCTTAGTGTTCAAACGCCAATTTGGGCAATGCGGAACTCGAATGCCGGTTCGCATTTACGCCTATTTGGCAGATCGATTATCATTCCTTGGCGGAACGGATTTCAGGTCGGACGCCCTCCATGACGAAGCGCAATAACTCAAGTAACCCGTCGCTCCACGCCAATGCGGCGTAATCTAGAATGTCGGAATCCGTTAGACGCCATTTCAGAACATCCGGACGAGCCCGCAGCTTGCCAAGCGGCCATGCAAACAAATTCCGATAGGATGTCCACGATGCGAGAGTCACTAATCTTCGGTCGCGTCACCGGCATCGCGCTCATTCTCGCCATGACGGCTTGCGCTGGGGCAGCGGTTTGTCGGGCGGACGGACCGCGATCGGGAGGCGCCGTCCAACTGGGCGACCTCTTGGGCAAAGCGAAATCTCTTCCCGGCTTGAAAACCGAGGGTGAAGAGGAAAAGCCCGTCGTTCACGTGGCGCTTACGCCGTCGACCGCCAAGAAGGGCAGTATCGTCACGCTTTCGGTTTCCGTTTTATTGCCATCGGACACCTATACGTATTCGACCACCCAGTCCGGCTCAGAGGCGACGAAGATTGACGTCTCCAACGCAGAGGGACTCGAGCCGCAAGCGGATTTCGAGGCCGACCGCGCGCCGACCGTCGTCACAGACCCGTCGACCGGCAAGCCCGTCGAGAAGTTCGCGCGGTTCGTCACGTGGCTCCGTCCGTATGTTGTGACAGCCGAAAAGCCGGAGAGCGTCCGAATTGGCGGCGCGATCGATTTGAAGTATTGCAATTCAATGAGCTGCCGCCCGTTCACGCAGCCGTTTCGCGTGCGGCTCGTCAGCAACGGTTCCCCCGAGGAGAACGAGGCGTCGACGGCCGCCGCAGATTCCGCGGACACTTTCAGCAAGATCGTGACGCCCGCCGGCTTTGGCGGACAGTCCTCGCCCGCTCGACTCTCGTTTGTGTTGAGCCCGAAAGACCCGAAACCGGGCGACACGGTGACACTCGGCATCACCATGCATCTCGAATCGGGCTGGCACACGTATTCAACGACCCAAAAGGACGGCCCAGGGTCCACCACGACAACGATCACGCTGAC
>CAYWOV010000044.1:1748-10296 GCA_964459965.1 uncultured Planctomycetaceae bacterium
GACTGCGGCCCGTCGGTGACACGTTTCGTCCCGACCGAACACCCGAACTGACCGCAAAAGCACCGGGCATGGACTCGAAAGAGGTCTATCACGGCGATGTGACCTGGACCCGACGATTCAAATTCGAGCCGAAGGCCGGTGAAACGGGTCTCGGCATCGAAGGCAAGATTCATTACGGCGTGTGCAACGAGTCGACGTGCCTGCCTCCACACACCGAGTCATTCTCACTCGGCGATGTAAAGGCAGCCGGCCCCTTGCCCAAGCCGCTGCCGGACGATGCGCCGCCGATGACCGATTCTGGCGATCTCGCGGAGGGATTCTGGTTTAACCTGGGAGCGCTGTTTTTGGGCGGGATGATTCTGAACGTGATGCCCTGCGTGTTGCCCGTGCTGGCGATCAAAGTGCTCAGCTTCGTGCAACAAGCCGGCGAGAGCCGCTCGCGGATCTTTATGCTTAACGTGGCTTACACCGCGGGTGTGCTGGCTGTGTTCTTGACGTTGGCAACTTTGGCGGTCGGGACGCGTCTAGGGCTCACCTTCATCGGCGACTTCTCGTGGGGGGGTCTGTTCCAGCAAACGGGATTCAATCTCGTCATGGCGTGTGTCGTCTTCGCCATGGGTTTGAGCCTTTTGGGTGTCTTCGAGATTCCCGTGCCCGGAATGGTCGGTTCGGCGGCCGGTGGTCAGCATCGCGAGGGGTTCCTGGGCGCATTTTTGACCGGTATCTTCGCCACGTTGCTGGCCACGCCGTGCCTTGGTCCTTTCTTGGGGACAGCGATTTTCTGGTCGCTACGGCAGCCGACGCACGACGTTTACCTCGCTTGGGGTGTGATGGGGCTGGGAATGGCGGCCCCTTATCTCGCGCTGGGCCTCTTCCCGCAGTTCATCAAGTGGCTGCCCAAGCCGGGAACTTGGATGGTCCGATTCAAGGAGTTCTCGGGCTTTGTCCTTTTGGCCTCGGTGATTTTTATCGTTTCCTACACGGACAAAAAGTACACGATTCCCGCTCTCGTGATGCTGTTGGGGGTGGCGCTGGCGTTGTGGATGATTGGGAACCTGTACGACTTCAATTCGCATATCCGACACAAGACGACGGTGCGAATTTCCGCGTTGGTCCTGGCGGCTTTCATCTGTTGGATTGGCTTCGAACTCGCCGGTGAGAGCAAGCACCGCCTGCCCTGGGAGCCGTTCTCGGAATCGCGGCTCACCGCTCTCATGAAGGAAAATAAAACGGTCCTCGTCGACTTCACGGCCGATTGGTGCCTCACCTGCCAATCGAACGAGCGTTTCGCTCTCAACACCAAGGAAACAGAAGAGTTTGTCAAACGAAACGGCATTGTCCCGCTGCTTGCCGACTTCACCAACCAATCGGACGAGATCAAAAAGTGGTTGGACAAATTCAAGCAGGCCGGCGTCCCATTGACCGTCATCCTGCCCGCTGGCCGGCAAACCGAACCGATCGTTCTCCGGAGCGTTTACTCGCAGGGTACGCTCTTAGAAAAGCTGAAAGAGGCATCGCAACTTCACGTGTCCCCCAATGCCCAGTCGCAGCCGTCGACTGAGGTTCGCTGACGGAGCGCCTGCCGGCGACCTCACATGTCGATTCCCAACTCCTCGATCTTGCGATAAAGGCTCGACAGTCCCAGCTTGAGGCGTTTGGCCGCCTCGCGTTTGTCGGGCCACTGACGCAGTACGCGGGAGATGTGCAGTCGCTCGTAATGCCGTAAAGCCGTGCGCAAATCGTCCGTGTCCGGGAGGGGCTGGCCGATTCCCAGGAGGTCGGGGGGAAGATCCTTCGGTTCAATCCGCGTGTCGTCGCACATCATCACGGCCCGCTCGATCGCGTTGTCGAGCTGGCGGACGTTGCCTTTCCATTGAGCCGCCATCAAGAGGCGCATCGTCTCGCTGGTGGCTCCAGTGACTCGCTTCCCCATCGCCCGAGAGTGCTTGGCGACGAAGAAATCGACGAGTTCTGGCACATCGTCGAGCCGCTCGCGCAAAGCGGGAATGTGAATTTTGACACCGTCCAGCCGGTAGAAGAGGTCCTCCTGAAAGCGCGATTCGGTCACTTCCCTCATCAAGTCGCGGGTGGTGGAGGCGATCATGCGGGCGTGGACGCGGACGGTCTCGGAGCCGCCGACCGGCATGATTTCGCCGTATTCGATCGCGCGCAAGAGCTCCGATTGCGTCCCGAAGGGCAACTGGGTGACTTCGTCGAGAAAGACGGTCCCTTCACCTGCATGCCGGAAGATCCCCTGGCGATCGGTCCCCGCGCCAGCGCTCGAACCAAAGAGTTGCATCTCCAACAGCTCGACCGGGCGGGTCCCGCAATTGACGGCGAGGAACTTCTCCTCGCTCTTGGGACCGGCCGCGTGAATCGCGCGGGCGAACAACTCTTTGCCCGTGCCCGTCTCGCCCACCAAGAGCACGTTCGAGTTGGTGACGGCAACCTTGCGAATCGTTTCCTGCAAGTCGGCCAAGACTTTGCTCGAGCCGACGATTTGGTCGAAATCGCCGCGGCGGGCCAGCTCGCGACGCAGCACCTGATTTTCGATGTGGACCTGGCGGTAACGGTAGAGCCGTTCGAGCTTGTGGGCCAAATCCTCGAAGAGCACCGGTTTGACCAGATAATCGAACGCGCCGGCCTTGAAAGCCTCGACGGCGTTTTCGACCGTGGCGTAGGCCGTGATCACGAGAATCGACGTCTCGAGGTTGAGCTGCTGCAAACGCCGCAAAAGCACAATGCCGTCGCCGTCGGGGAGCTGTACATCGCAGATGGCCACATCGAAATCGCGCTCGCGGGCTAGCCGCAGCGCATCGCTCACGGTGGCGGCATCCGCGACGGCGTATCCCTCGCCGGTGAGGAATTCGCGGAGCGTCGTGCGGATGATTTCTTCATCCTCGACGATAAGAATCGAACGGTTGGTCTTCACGGAATGATTATGACGCGGTGCAGGCTCGGGGGCGCATCAAGGCGCGGAAACCTCTTCGGGAGAAATGGACAAAGCGAGCGGCACGTCGGGGTGCTTCCTTACGTTGTCGCAGGTGACAAACACGGTGAACGTCGTCCCGCCGGGCGTGGTCTTCGTCAGTTCGATGCGGCCTTCGCCCGATTGTTCGAGGATGTTGCGGCACACGAACAGTCCCAATCCGGTCCCCGTCGCTTTCGTGGTGAAATAGGGGCGAAAGATGGCGTCGTGATCCCCCTCGGGAATCCCGTGCCCGTCGTCGTTTACAGCGACGCGGATCCAACCGTCCTTCAACTCGGTGGTAAGTTCGATGGTGCCGCCTTCCTCCGTTGCGTCGAGCGCGTTGAGCACGAGATTGAGGAAGACTTGTACCAACTGATCGTGGACCACGCGGAGTTTGGGAAGGTCGTCGGCATAACGGGTAATCACCCGCTTGCCCTTGCGCCTTTTGTAATACTTGGCAATGCTCAGTGCCGAGTCGAGGATTTCGTGCATGTCGCACAGCCGCCGCTCCTTGGTGGCCGGCCGGCTGAAGTCGACCAATTCTCGGAGCGTGCGCTGGATGCGGCGGAGCTGGTCGTCGACCATTTCCAGCCGTTCGCCCGTGTACGCGTCATTCTGCCGCCGCTTGAGCATTTGCACGAGCGAGCTGATGGCAGCCAGAGGATTACCCACTTCGTGCGCGATGCCGGCGGCCAGCAGTCCGAAGGCGGCCCGTTTTTCCTGCTGGACGAGCTGCGCTTGAGATTCCTGCAACTCCGACGTTCGCTCGCGAATTCGCTGTTCGAGAAGTTGCTGATTGTCCTTGAGTTCGTCGTTCAACTCTGAGAGCCGCCGACTGGCGCTCTTCAACAAGCTAGCCAGAGCCGTGCTGCCCCAGGTCGTCCATCCCAAGAGGATCAGCGTGAAGATGAGTGCCGTCGCATCGGTGCGGCGATTGAAGTCGGGGCTGGCTGTCAGGCAGCTGAAACTGAGCGCGTGCAGCGCGAAGGTCGAATACGCGATCGTGGGCGAGTGACGGATCGCGCACACCAGCAGCGAGAGGAAATAATAGAAACGGAACGGGCTCTCGACGCCGTGATTGAAATAGCACAGCAAGCCGATGAACACGGCTTCCATCAGCGAGATAACGAGCGGGCTCTGGGCCAAGAACACCTTGCCCCGCAGACTCCAAATCGTGTCGATGATCGCATACACAGCGCCCAGCGTGAGGATCGCGTTGAGGACGGGGCGGTTGCCGCCGTCGCCGCCGATGAAATTCACCAGCACGTATCCGACGCACAGCCCGAACCAGCGAATGCGAACCGTCACCGTCTCGGCGGCGAGGTCCCAAGAGGTCTTATCGCGTTCGGTTTCGATGTGGTTCAAGAGACGGTCGCGGCGAACAAAGAGGGCGGAAATCGATGATTCGTTGACTAACCTCGATTATAGAGGCGGCCGAAAGGGATGTAGAGCGCCTCTCGTCGAACATGTCCATTTCCGGGGACTCCGCGAGAAAAAGGCGAATTCGTAAGATGGGAATCTGGCGCAAGAGTTGCGAGTGGGGCGCTCGCCGGGTAAATAGTGTGCCGAGATCGGCAGTGTTCGTGGAGCCTTTGACACAACTGTTTGCCGGCCCATACGATACGTAGGCAACATCAGGCCTTTTGTGTTCCGCCATTGAAGAGGCTTTGCGCGCGTGCCGATAAAATGGATTACGGCGAAGTGGAAAAGCGTAGCGTTTGCGTCGGCTTGAACGGGAATTGAGCCTAAATGCGGATTGTGGTGGCCAGCTCGGAAGCGGTCCCCTTCTCAAAAACAGGAGGACTCGCGGACGTCGCCACTGCGCTGGCCGATGCGGTTGCCAACCTGGGTCACAGCGTTTGGGTCGTCACGCCTTATTATCCGCAGGTCCACGCTCACAACAGTTCCACGAATGGCTTCGCCACTGAGCCGACCGGGATTCACCTCGAAATCCCGATTGGAACGCGACACGTTACGGGGACCGCTCGGCGGGCGCGGCTCCCCGGCTCGTCCGTGACATTTTTCTTGATCGAACAGCCCGGTTACTTCGACCGCCCGGCGCTCTACCAACAGCACGGAGCCGACTATCGCGACAACTGCGAGCGGTTTGTGTTCTTCAGCCGGGCCGTGCTCGCGCTGTCCAAAGAGATTCGCTTGCGGCCGGATGTCGTGCATGCCAACGATTGGCAGACCGGTTTGATCCCCGCGTTGCTGGCAGTCGAAGGCCGAGAACTCGACACGTTTGAAACCACCGCGTCGGTCTTCACGATTCACAATATGGCCTTTCGCGGCATGTTCTGGCACTGGGACATGCTGCTGACGGGGCTCGACTGGAAATATTTCAATTGGCGGCAGATGGAGTTTTACAACCAGCTCTGCCTGCTCAAGACGGGAATTGCGTTCGCCGACGCGCTAACGACCGTCAGCCCGACTTATGCCCGCGAGACGCAAACACCCGAGTTCGGTTATGGACTCGACGGCGTGTTGCGATCGCGCCGCGACGACTTCGTGGGCATTCTCAACGGCGTCGATACAAAGATTTGGGATCCGCAAACCGACTCAGCACTTCCCGGAAACTATTCCATCGTCGATGTGGAGGAAGGCAAGCGGGCGTGCAAACGCCAGCTACAGTTAGAACTCGGCCTGCCGCAGCGCGAAGATGTGCCTCTATTGGCGGTCGTCTCACGCCTCACCGACCAAAAGGGCCTCGACCTGATTATGCAGGGCTCGGAGACTTTGCTCTCCCGCGACTTGCAACTCTGCGTGCTGGGGAGCGGCGACGCGAAGTACCAGGACGGCCTCAAGGCACTTGCCCAACGCGCGCCCGACAAGGTCGCCATTCGCATCGGCTTCGACGAGGGCCTGGCGCACCGCATTGAGGCCGGAGCCGACATCTTCTTGATGCCCAGCCAATTCGAGCCTTGTGGCCTCAACCAGATGTACAGCCTACTCTACGGAACGCTGCCGCTGGTTCGCGCCGTCGGGGGACTGGCCGATTCGGTGGTCGATGCATCCGCCGACAATATTGCACACGGAACGGCGACCGGATTTTCGTTTACCGGCTATTCCGCCGAAGAGTTGCTTAAGACCATCGACCGCGCGCTGGCTCTGTTTGCGGACAAGAAGGAATGGCTGCGAATTGTGCGTTCCGGCATGAATCAAGACTGGAGCTGGCGTCGCAGCGCTTTGCAGTACATTCGCGTTTACGAGAGGGCGGTCGCCAAGCGCTGCGCCTCCCTCGCCGCGCCGACCATCGCCTCCAACGTCGCCGTTACCTAGAAACAATTAATAACTGGCGGGCCAATGCTCCCCGCCAGTGGCGCCCAAGCATGAACTTTAAATCCTGGAGCTTGGACACGTCCACATGCACCCAGTGACCGTCGCCTTTTTCTGGCACCAACACCAGCCGTACTACCCAGACGACGTCAGCGGCGAGACGCTGATGCCGTGGGTGCGGATGCATGCCACCAAGGACTATTACGGCATGGCGCTGCACCTCAAGGAGGTGCCCGAGTTCCGTTGTACGATCAACCTCGTCCCGAGTCTGCTCTTGCAGCTGCAGGCATACGGGAACGGCCGGACCGATCGGCATCTCGATGTCTCGCGGCTTCCGGCCGACGGGATGAGCGAGCAGGACATGCTGTACTTGCTCGACAATTTCTTCTTGGCCAACGTCGACAGTATGATTCGCCCCTATGAGCGGTATCACGAGCTGTACCTGAAGCGAGGTTTTGGCAGCGATCCCGTCGAAGATGCGGTTCCCCGATTCTCCGCCCGCGACATTCGCGATCTACAGGTGTGGAGCAACCTCACCTGGATTCACGAATTGGCCTTCGACCAGGATCGCGAGCTGCGCGAATTCCGAGCCAAGGGCCGCGGCTACACGGAAGGTGAAAAGGCCTGGTTGCTGGATAAGCAGCGAGAAATCCTGCAAAGGGTGATCCCGATCCACAAAGAGTTGGCCGCGAGCGGCCAGATCGAGCTCACCACAACGCCGTTCTACCACCCAATCCTGCCGCTCTTGTGGGATAAACGGTCTGCCCGCCAGGCGATGCCCGGCTGCGCCCTACCTAAGCACCTCGACCCTTACAGGGAGGACGCACTGATCCACCTGCGGCGGGCCGTTGCCTTTCACAAGGAGATCTTCGGTCAGGCTCCGGTCGGCATGTGGCCGTCAGAAGGATCGGTTTCGCAAGACATCATCGCGCCGATCGCCGAATGCGGCATCGAGTGGATTGCGACGGACGAGGAAATTCTCTCCGAAAGCACAAACGGCTGGATCTCGCGCGACGGCCAGGGGCACCTTCGTCATCCCGAGATGCTATATCGCCCTTGGCGGGTCGAAAGCGGCGAGAAATCGTTGCACGTCATCTTCCGCGATCACGCGCTTTCCGATCTGGTGGGATTTCATTACCAACGGAGCGACCCCGAACAGGCCGCCGGCGACATGATGGGCAAATTCCTCGCGATCGGCCGGGCGGTTGAGGCCAACAACGCCGGCCGGGGCGCGCTCGTCCCCGTGATTCTCGACGGTGAAAATTGCTGGGAATACTACCCCGATGGGGGTGTCCGCTTCCTGCGGGCATTGTACCGCGTTTGCGTTCAACACTCGCAGATCGGCCCGCAGCGCGTCCGCGATTATCTGAAAGAGCAGCCTCCGACTGACCGTATTGGCAATCTGTATGCCGGCAGTTGGATTTCACACAACTTCGCGATTTGGATCGGCCACCACGAAGACAACACGGCATGGGATCTTTTGCACCAAACGCGCGAGTTTCTCAAACAAACCGAGAACGAGGGGAAGGCTCCCCGGGATGCTCTCGCCAAGGCGTGGGAGGAGCTGTTCATCGCGGAGGGAAGCGATTGGTTCTGGTGGTTCGGCGACGACCACTCTTCCTCGCAGGATGCGCTCTTTGACCAGCTGTTCCGCAAGCATTTACAGAACGTTTACTCGAGACTGGACGTGATTCCCCCGAATGTCCTCAAGCATCCCATTAAGAGGCTGCAGCGCCGGGCGCTCCACACACGGCCCAGCGGCTTTTGTCCCGTCAAGGTCGACGGCCGCCGCACGTACTTCGAATGGATTTGCGCCGGACAGTACATCTGCGGCAGCGAACGGGGAACGATGACCAAGGTCACGCAGGGCGTGATGCGTGCCGTTTACTTCGGTTTCGACGCCCATCGCCTGGCTTTGAGAGTCGACACGGCCCGCTATGCTCGCGAGGATCTCGAGATTCTCGATGAAATGCGGGTGCGTTTCGTCGAGCCGGCCATGCTTGAGATTCGTATTACGGGCTTGCGGCAACATGACCCGCGAGCCAAGCTTTACCGCGACGACAAGCCGGTGGCGAAAGCCGGCATCGAGCTGGCCATTGATCAAATCCTCGAATTGGCCATACCGTTTGACGATCTTGGGCTGGCCCCGGACGCCTCCGTGCAAATGTACATCGAAGCGATTGCCCGCAAACAAAGCGTCGACCGCGCTCCGCAGGAGGGCGTGCTCGAAATGGCGGTTCCTTCGCCCGATTTCGAACTCATCATGTGGCAAGCATGACAATCATCCGAGGTCCGAAGGTC